>CAYORZ010000009.1:0-10759 GCA_964406485.1 uncultured Gemmatimonadaceae bacterium
GGCCCAGGAGATGGATTCCGGCCTCATTCGCCAGCTCTTCGAGATGGGGCTGATGGGCGTGGACGTTCCGGAATCGCTCGGGGGCGCGGAGACTTCGTTCTTCATCGCCGTCCTCGTCGTCGAGGAGCTGTCGCGAGTCGATCCGAGCGTCGGCGTCCTCGTCGACGTACAGAACACCCTGGTCAACAACGCCTTCCTCCGGTGGGGGTCGGAGGCGCTGCGCGAACGATACCTCCCCCGGTTGTGCTCCGAGAAGGTCGGCGCATACGCTCTCTCCGAGGCGGACTCCGGCTCGGATGCATTCGCCCTCGCCACCCGAGCCGTCCCCGTCGACGACGGCTTCCGCCTGACGGGCCGGAAGCTCTGGATCACCAACGGCGCCGAAGCGGAGATCTTTATCGTCTTCGCGAACGTGAACCCCGACGCAGGCTACCGCGGCATCACCGCCTTCGTCGTCGAGCGCGGCTTTCCCGGCTTCTCCGTGGGGAAGAAGGAGGACAAGCTCGGGATCCGCGCATCCTCGACGACGGAGCTGATCCTGGAAGAAGTGGAGGTGCCGGCGGAGAACGTCCTCGGGGAGGTGGGAAAAGGCTACAAGGTCGCGATCGAGACGCTCAACGAGGGGCGGATCGGCATCGGGGCCCAGATGGTGGGGCTCGCCCAGGGCGCGCTCGACCACACCCTGCGCTACGTGCAGGAGCGGGAGCAGTTCGGCCGCACGATCGGCAGCTTCCAGGGGGTGCAGTTCCAGCTGGCCGAGATGGCGACGCAGATCGAGGCGGCGCGCCTCATGGTGTACAACGCGGCTCGCCTCAAGGACGCCGGTCACGACTTCCTCATGGCCGCTGCCCAGGCGAAGCTCCTCTCGTCGGAGGTGGCCCAGGACGTCGCGTCGGCGTGCATCGACCTCCACGGGGGCTACGGCTTCACCCGGGAGTATCCGGTCGAGAAGTACTACCGCGATGCGAAGATCGGCACGATCTATGAGGGGACCTCGAACATGCAGAAGCAGACGATCGCGAAGATGCTGCTCCGCTGACGCGTCGCGCGTCGGCCGTTACTGCGTCCTCCCTACCCCGCACCGCTCGTGTTCGGACTCGGCATCACGGAACTCCTCCTGATCCTTCTCTTCCTCGTCGTCTTCTTCGGCGCGCGCAAGATCCCCCTCATCGCCCGGGGACTCGGGGAGGGGATCCGCAATTTCAAGGGAGAGATCCACACCGACGACCGCTCCCTGGAGTCGGGTCCGGACGACGTGGACGCGCGTGAAGACTGAGGCTGCCCCACAGCCGGAGCGTCCTTCCCCCGTGGTCCGCTCCCGGACGCTCCCCCTCCTCTTCCTGACCGTCTTCGTCGACCTCGTCGGCTTCGGGATCGTCCTCCCCCTCCTCCCCCTCTACGCCGACCGCTTCGGCGCCTCGGGGCTCATGGTGGGGCTTCTCGTGATGATCTACTCGGTCGCGCAGTTCTTCATGGCCCCGATCTGGGGGCGCCTGAGTGACCGCCACGGACGACGCCCGATCCTTCTCCTGGGACTCCTGGGGTCGGCGCTCGCCTACCTCGTCTTCGCCTGGGCCGGGAGCATCGCCGCCCTCTTCGCCTCGCGGATCCTCGCCGGGATCGGGGGGTCGACGATTCCGGTGGCCGAGGCGTACATCGCCGACGTGACACCTCCCGAACGGCGCGCGGGCAACATGGGGCTGATCGGCGCCGCCTTCGGACTCGGCTTCACGGTGGGACCGGCGCTCGGCGGCCTCACGGTCGGGATCTCGACCGCCGCCCCGGGCTACCTGGCGGCCGGGCTCTGCCTGATCAACGCGCTGCTGGCAGCGATCCTCCTCCCCGAGACGCGCGACCGTGCGCTCCGGAAGAGCGTTGTGCGTCGGCGGCCGGGGTGGGCCTACACCACCGAGGGACTCGGCATCGCCCTCCGCAAGCCGGGGCTGCGCCGGGTGCTCGTGCTCTACTTCGCCTTCACCGTCGCCTTCGCGGTGATCCAGCCGACCCTCTCCCTCTTCGGCAGCGAGCGCTTCGGTCTGGACGCGCGCAGCGTCGGATACCTCTTCGCCTTCCTCGGCCTGGTCTCGGCCGTGGTCCAGGGCGGCCTCGTCCGTCGAATCGTCCCCCGTACCGGTGAGGTCCGGCTGATCCGGATCTGCGGCGTCCCCTTCGCCGCGGGCCTCCTCCTGCTCGCCTGGTCGCCGACCCTTCCCTGGGCGCTGGCCGCCCTCGCCCTCCTCGCCGTGGGGTACGGCGGCACCGTCCCGAGTGTCCTCGGCCTCATCAGTCGCGCCTCTCCCCCCGAGATCCAGGGGGGAATGCTCGGCGTCGGGCAGAGCGTCGGGTCGGCCGCCCGCATCGTGGGCCCCGTCCTCGCGGGGGCGGCCCTCGATCTCTCGATGGTGCTCCCCTACCTCCTGGGGGCGGGCATGGCCGTGCTCGGGACGGTGGGTGCCGTCGGCCTGATCCAGCCCCGTTCCTCGAACGCGGCGAAGCCGGTCGGATGAGCGCGAGCCTCCTCGACCGCATCGTCGTCGTGCTCGACCACCCGAAAGACGTGGTCAACATCGCGGCGGTCATGCGGGCGATGCTCAACATGGGACTCCGCTCCCTCCGCCTCGTGCGCCCCGACGACTTCGACCCCTGGCGGATCGAGGGCATCGCGCACCGCTCGGGACCCCTGATCGCCTCCACCGCCGTCGTCGATACCCTGCAGGAGGCGGTCGCGGACTGCGACTTCGTCGTGGGCACGAGCGCCCGCGCTCGCACCGCCAACCGCAACTACACCCGCCCCCGCCCCCTCGCCGCCGAGCTCCTCGCGCGCGCGGGCGACGGCAGGATCGCCCTCGTCTTCGGCCGGGAGGACCGCGGGCTCACGAACGCCGGGCTCGACCTCTGCCACCGCGTGGTGATCATCCCGACCGACGCCGAGTACTCCTCTCTCAACCTCGCGCAGGCCTTCCTCATCGTCGCCTACGAACTCCACATGGCGGCCACGGAGGGGGGAGAGCCGCTCCCCGAGGGACGCCGGGCCGACCGCCCCGCGACGGCCGGCGAACTCGAGAGCATGTACGCCGCACTCAAGAACGGGCTCGCGCGGATCGACTTCTTCAAGGGTACCCGGCGGGCCGACGCGGTGGTGCGCACCCTCCGCACGGCCTTCTCGAGGGCGGAGCTCGATCGGCGCGAGAGTCGGCTGATCCGGGCCATCGGATTCGAGATCGAGCGCTACATGGATCGTCACGAGAAGAAGGGCAGGCTCGCGCCGCCGGGGGAGGAGGGGCGGTGACGACGGCGGGAATTCCGGTTGTCGCCTCCCGCCGATGCGCCTATACTGCCCCCCACCTCTGCCGCCTCGGCGGACGTTGCCCTCTGCACCCACCGGCCTCATGAGTTCCGATTCGGTCCGCTCGGCCAAGCCCAGCCTCGCCGATCGCTACCGTGTCCTCCTCGAGATCGGGCGCACCCTCACCGGAACGCTGACCCATGAGGAGCTCTACCGCACCCTCTATCACGAGATCCGCAGGGTGCTGGAAGCCGATGGCTTCTACATCTCGCTCTACGACGCACAGCGCGACGAGGCGACGATCGTCTTCTTCGCCGACCGCAACGAGGTGCGGCTCTCGGAGATCGTCTACCGGGGGTCGGACTCCCCCGTCCTCCGCAGGGGCGAATCGGTCCTCGTGCGCGACGGGCTGGAGGCGCGATCCGTCCTGGTGCTCGGCGACGACGCGACCCACCTCACCCGGTCCGGCATCTCGGCCCCCCTCCGGCTCAAGGGACGCACCCTCGGGGCGGTGAGTGTGCAGAGCTACCTCCCCGACGCCTTCGGGGAGGTCGACCTCGAACTGCTCGAGGGGATCGCCGACCTCGCCGCCGTCGCCCTCGACAACGCGCGCCACGTCGCCGAGCTCGACCGAAAGCGGCGCGAGGCCGAGCAGATGGAGCAGATCGGCCGCGCCCTCGCCTCGTCCCTCGACCCGCAGCAGGTGCTCGAGCGCGTCATCGACGCCGTCCTCGATCTGATCGAAGACGCCCAGGGAGCGTCGGTCTGGCTCCTCGAGCCGGGGCGGGTGGCGCGGGTGGCCGCGTCGGGAGGGTACTCCGCCCCCCCCGTCGGCCTCGAGACGACGCTGCGTCGATCGCCGTTCGCCGACGTCGCCGACCAGGCCCGTCCCGTGACCCTGGACGACCTGCGGGCGGGTCCGGTGCTCCCGGAGGCGCTCATGGAGTACATCGCCGGGGGGTCGGGCGTGGCCGTTCCCCTCGCGATCGGAGACGAGGTCGTCGGGATCCTCTTCTGCGACAGCCCGGACAACCGGCCGATGGGGGGCGACGAGGAGCGGATCCTGCGGCGCCTCGCCAGCCAGGCCTCGGTGGCGCTGGGCAACGCGCGGCTGCACGCCTCCGTGCAGTCCCTCTCGCTCACCGACCCGCTCACCCTCCTGGCCAACCGTCGCCACCTGCGCATGCACCTCGAGCGCGAGGTGGCGGCCGCGCGGAGGGGACGCCCCCTCCACGCCGTCCTCCTCGACATCGACCAGTTCAAGCAGTTCAACGATACCCACGGCCATCTGGCCGGCGACCGGGCGCTGCGGGCCTTCGCCGACGTCCTCCGGGCCGAGAACCGTGCGATGAATCTGGTGGCGCGTTTCGGGGGCGACGAATTCGTGAGCATCCTCACCGACTCCACCGACGAGGGGGTGCGGCAGTACCTCGAGCGGTTGCTGGAGCGGGTGCGCGAAAACCCCGTCCTCGCCGCGGGGGGGATCGAGATCACCTGGGGCATCTGCGCCTTCGACCCCGCCGTCATGAAGACGCCCGACGACCTGATCGAAGCCGCCGACGCCGACTTCTACCACCGGAAGGAGCGCCGCACCCGTGGAATCACCGACTGACCGCGACAAGGTCGCGTCGCCCCTCGACGAGGAGCGCGTGGCCGACTTCCTCCAGACCGCGGTCGACTTCGCGGAAGAGGCCGGTGAGGTCACCCTCCGCCACTTCGGCGGTCTGCTCCCCTTCGACGCCAAGCGGGACGGGAGCCCGGTCACCATCGCCGACCGCGAGACGGAGTCGGTGCTGCGGCGGAGGATCTCGGAGCGCTGGCCCGGCCACGGGATTCTCGGCGAAGAGATGGGGCTCGAGCGGGAAGCCGCCGACGTGCGCTGGATCATCGACCCCATCGACGGGACCCGCTCGTTCATGCGGGGCGTGCCCCTCTACGGCGTTCTCATCGGGGTGGTGTCGCGGAGAGCGGGACCGCTGGTGGGTGTGGCCCACTTCCCGGCGCTGGGCGAGACGGTCGCGGCAGGGCGGGGGGTGGGGTGCCGGTGGAACGGGGTCGCCTGCCAGGTTTCGGGTGTCACCGCCGTGGACCGTGCGCTCCTCCTCACGACCGACGGGGAGCGGCTGGCCGCGGGACCGGGGGGGGCGGGGTACCGGGCACTCGCAGCCCGGGCCGAGATGGTGCGCACCTGGGGGGATTGCTACGGCCACATCCTGGTGGCCACCGGTCGGGCCGAGGTCATGATCGACCCGGTCCTTTCCCCCTGGGACGCCGCTCCCCTCCTCACGATTCTCACCGAGGCGGGGGGGCGCTTCACCGACCTTCGCGGGGTCGCGACGATCGAGGGCGGATCGGGGATCTCGACCAACGGCGCGCTGCACGACGCCGTGCTGGCCGCGGTGGGGTCTCCGACCACCGGGTAGTACGGCTCTGCGCCCTCACCCCGCCGGCGCGAAGATCATCCGGATGCTCCCGCGCACCCGGAGCTGCAGCACCCCGTCGTCGATGACGTATTCGTCGACTGTTTCCAGCAGGTCGAGCATCCGTCGCTCGATGTCGGAGACGGTCGGATCGGTGCACGCCTTGAGCGTCACGACGAGGGGACCGAATCCGACCTGGGAGCCCCCGGCCCGGTAGGGGCCGCTGAAGGAGTTGCACCCGGTCGAGCCCTCCACGCGCCCCTCCGCGGGGACGAGGCGGAACCACGGCTGCGTCTCGGCGGTGGCCGCGATGCGGAGCTCGTCGATGCTCCGGAGGTCCCACCGCCCCTGTTCGAGGTAGCTCCCCGGTGCCACCCCTCCCGGACGGCCGGGGGCGCCGCCACACCCCCCGATGACGAGGAGTGTGGCGAGCGCGAGTCCGAATCGGCGGAGCCGCATGGGCGTCAGCTCGACCGCTCCGCCGACGCGAATTCCGCCTCGATCATCTCCGGCGCCTGCATGGGCTGCCAGATCTGAAGCAGCGGGAAGGTGCTGAAGAACCAGCGGACCGACATCAGGAAGAGTCCGAGGAAGCCGACCCCGGTGAGGATGTGGAAGATCAGGTCACCCCAGTCGAAGGCGGGAAGGATCGAGGGAGCCACCATGAAGTAGCGCTCGGTCCAGAGTCCCACCAGGATCACCCCCGTCAGCGCCTGGAGGTAGGCCGGGGTACGCTTGGCCGTCCGCCCGATGAGTCCCGCGAAGGGGATCAGGAAGCAGAGGGTGACCATGACGAGGGAGTACTTCACCCACTCGGGCCCGGTGCGGTCGACCATCCAGGTCTGCTCCCAGGGCAGCTTTCCGTACCAGATCACGATGTACTGCGAGAAGAAGAGGTAGGCCCAGAAGACGGTGAAGGCGAAGGCCAGCTTGCCGATGTCGTGCCGCTGCTGGATGCCGACCGCCCGCTCCATCTCGGGATCGGCCTTGCGGAGGGCCATGGCCGCGAACGCCGTCACGGCGATTCCGCCCCAGAAGGCCCCCATGAAGAACCACCCGCCGAAGAGGGTGCTGAACCAGTGGGGGTCGAGCGACATCGCGAAGTCGAACGAGAGAAAGCTCATCACGACCGCGAAGACCAGGGCGAGGGCCGGGGCCACGCGCGACATCCGCTGCCAGCTCCGCACCTCTTCCTGCTCCTGCCCCGCCCACCCCGACATCAGCCGGGTCCGCCACTTCGCCTGGCTCTCGTCCAGGGACGACTCGTCGAGGAGTCCCATGTCGGGACGCAGCGCGAGGTAGACGTAGCAGAGGGCGAGCCCGAAGAGGACCACGACCCCGACCACCGTGCGGGTGACCAGGAAGGGGATGTTGAGGTAGGCCGCCTTCTTCTGGACGATGGGATCGTCGGCCATGAGGGCAATCCAGGGGTAGTACTCCTCGCCCAGGCCCAACATCGGGAGGAGGAGCACCACGGCCACCGGAAGGAATGCCGCGAAGGCGAGGGGAATGCGCCGGAGTGACCAGTTCCACTGCGCCTTCGTGATGGTGGTTGCCGCGCTGAAGACGATCGGTCCCACCGCGAGGCTCACGAAGAAGAGCCAGTTGGAGACGTAGCTCGCCCACGCGGCGGTGGCGTCACGCTGGAGGGAGAGGACGAACGCCACCGCCCCCACGACCGCCATCGCGGCGAAGATCATGTTGGCCGACTTCGAGCGCGCGAGGTACCGCACCGGAATGCGCTCGGGAATGTGGATCAGCGACACCGCTCAGCCCTCCCCTGCGCTGACCGGGCCGCCACCGTTCTGGTCGGCCTGAAGCGTGCGCACGTAGTTCACGATGTTCCAGCGGTCGAAGTGGGTGATCTGATGGCCGTAGGCGGGCATGAGCGCCCGTCCCACACGGATCATGGCGTAGATGTAGCTGTCCGAATACCCGGCCACGGGGTCCATCGCCAGGTTGTAGGCCGGCAGCACCGGCCAGGCGGGAACGAGGCTGGCTTCGGCCCCGATCCCCGTGGTGCCGTGACAGACGGCGCAGAAGCGGTCGTAGAGGACCTCGCCGCGGGCGAGGGATTCCGCGTCGGCTGGCACCGGATTGGTGAAGGTGCTCCAGATCTCGGCCTGCGGGTTCGGCGTGTCGAGATTGCTGAAGTCGGGAATGTCGTAGTCGATCGGTGTCGGTGCGCCCAGCATGACCGAGTTCCGGTCGGCCGGGAAGTTGCCCGACGAGAACGACACCGCCCCCTCGGCCGGGAGCCGGGGATTCTCGTAGGGATCGAACGACGGCTGATCCCGCATCGAGCGCCCGAAGAGGGCGACCACGGCGTCGTCGAGCGTGTTGCAGGCCGAGGTCGTGATGACCAGACCGAACATGACGAAGAGACGGGCGAGGTTACGCATCGCTTCCCTCCCGGATCTCTGCAGGCTGGTACTTCCGGAGAATCGCGCGGGCCTCGTCGGCTCGGCCGTCGGCGTCGACCCTGAGGCCGTAGCGACCCGCGGTGAAGTCGGGGTCGTAGACCACCGACGCGCGCGGGTTGGGGAGCCGGGTGAGCACCAGGAGTCCGATCACGGTGGCGAGGGCTCCGAAGAGCACGGTGAGCTCGAAGGCAGGAATCACGTAGGCGGGCATCGAGAGGATCGGCTTTCCGCCGGTGATCAGCGGCCAGTCCATCGAGGCGAAGGCAGGGAAGGCGAAGCCGGTCGCCGTCCCGGTCAGTCCCCCGACGAGGGTGAAGACCCGGACCGGGCTCTCGCCGTATCCCATCGCATGCTCGATGTGGTGGTCGGGGTACGAGGCGTACGCGGTCAACTCGTCGGAAAAGCCCGCCTTGCGCAGCGCCCCGATCGCGTCGACGACGTCGTCCAGGTAGTCGAAGGAGGCCAGAAGCGAAGTCGAATCACTCATCTCACACCTCCGCCTTTTCGGCGGGGTTCTTCCGCATCCGAGGGGGCACGACTTCCTTCAGCTCGGCAATGGCGACCGGGGGAAGGAGTCGGGTGAAGATCAGGAACCAGAAGCCGAACCAGCCGAAGCTTCCGAAGAGGATCCCCATCTCGATGAACGACGGGCGGTAGACCCCCCAGGCGAAGGGCTCGTACTCGTGGGCGAGCGAGGTGACGATGATCACGAAGCGCTCGAACCACATCCCGATGTTGATGAAGATCGACATCACGAAGAGGGCCGGGATCGAGTGCCGCACCCGCCGGAACCAGAGCATGATCGGCACGAGCCCGTTGCAGACCAGCATCGTCCAGGTCGCCCACCAGTAGTTCCCGAAGAGGCGGTTCCAGAACATCTGGCGCTCGGGCGGCTCTCCGCTGTACCACGCCATGAAGAACTCGGAGAGGTACGCGTAGAAGACGATCAGCGAAGTCAGCAGGATCAGCTTCGCCATCGCGTCGAAGTGCTTCGTCGTGAGGTAGGCCTCGAGACCGAAGATCTTCCGCATCGGGACCGCGAGGGTGATCACCATCGCCACCCCGGAGAAGATCGCGCCCGCGACGAAGTAGGGAGCGAAGACCGTGGCGTGCCACCCCGGAACGATCCCCATGGCGAAGTCCCACGACACCACCGAGTGCACCGAGAGGACGAGGGGGGTCGCCAGGGCGGCGAGGAAGATGTACGCCTTCCCGAAGTGGTGCCACTGGCGGTCGGTGCCGCGCCACCCCATCGCGACCACCCGGTAGAGCTTCTTGCGCACCCCCCGGGCAGCGTCACGGGCGGCCGCGAAGTCCGGCACGGTCCCGAGGTAGAAGAAGATCGCCGAGACGGTGAAGTAGGTCGTCACCGCGAAGACGTCCCAGACGAGCGCCGACCGGAAGTTCGGCCAGAGGAATCGCTGGTTGGGGTAGGGGATCAGCCAGTAGGCGTGCCAGATCCGCCCGACGTGGATCAGCGGGAAGAGGCCCGCGGTCATGACGGCGAAGACCGTCATCGCCTCGGCCGCCCGATAGATCGACTGACGCCAGGGGGCCCGGAAGAGAAAGAGGATCGCCGAGATCAGCGTGCCCGAGTGGGCGATCCCGACCCAGAAGACGAAGGTGGTGATGTAGCTTCCCCACCCGACCGGGCTGGTGAGTCCGCTGACCCCGATCCCGCGGTAGATCTGCCATCCCCAGCATCCGAGAAACACCCCGATGCCGAGGATGCAGAGGCCGAGGAGGGTCCACCATCCCCGGCCCGGTCGCGAGAGGGCCTTGAGGATGTCGTGATTGACTTCCTCATGGTACTCGATGTCGGGGTGGGTCAGGGCACCCCGTCGTTGCGATTCCGTGATCGTCGCCATGGTCGACTCAGTGCGCGGCCGAGGCCACTTCGTGGAAGGTGACCTTCTTGAGGTAGGAGACGCCGGGCTGGGTGTTCAGCAACTCGTCCAGCACCCGGTACGTCCGTTCGTCTTCGATCATCCGGGAGACGGCCGAGTTCGGGTCGCGGAGATCACCGAAGACGATCGCCTCCGCTCCGCAACTCTGCTGACACGCCGTCAGGATCTCTCCGTCGGCGACGGCGCGTCCCTCGAGCACCGCCGTGTTCTGCGCCTCCCGCACGCGCTGCACGCAGAAGGAGCACTTCTCCATCACCCCGTTGTCGCGAACGGTCACGTCGGGGTTGAAGGCCCAGTTCATCGGCTCGGGGACGTCGGTGTAGGTGTACCAGTTGAACACGCGCACCTTGTAGGGGCAGTTGTTCGCGCAGTAGCGGGTGCCGACGCACCGGTTGTAGATCTGGCCGTTCATCCCGTCGGGGGTGTGGTACGCCGCGAAGACCGGGCAGACCGGCTCGCAGGGGGCGTTGCCGCAGTGCTGGCACATCATCGGGAGGTGCCGCACGTCGACCGGTCCCGCCCGGCTCGCGTCGACGGTCTCGTAGTACCGCTCGACCCGGATCCAGGCCAGATCGCGTCCCATCGCGACCTGCCCCTCGCCCACCCACGGGACGTTGTTTTCGGACTGGCACGCGATCACGCATGCCGAGCACCCCGTGCACTTGTCGAGGTCGATCGCCATCCCCCAGCGGGGCGTCTCCGGAACGGAGTATTCGCCATGCT
>CAYORZ010000009.1:10794-12845 GCA_964406485.1 uncultured Gemmatimonadaceae bacterium
GCCGAGAAGCGGCATCTCGCCGATCGTGCGCCGCGGAGGACCGCTCTCGCCGAGGTCGGCGATGTTCACCGCCCGGGCAATGTCGCGGTCGTGCTGCGTGTCGGCCCCCGCGATGGTGGCCAGCTTGTGCCGCTCGCCCGTCGGCTCGACGGTGACGGTGGTCGCCAGGTGGACGAGGCCCCCCGAGAGCTGTTCGGCGACGGCCGGCAGGAGGGAAACCGCGTTGACGCCCTTCCCGGTGCCGTAGCGACCGGCGACGGTGCGCCCGGTTCCCATCTGGAGGGCAACGGTGTCTTCACGGATGCCGGGGTAGATCCACACCGGTGCCTCGACTTCGCCGTGGGGCGAGGTCACCCGCACCACGTCTCCGTCACGCACCCCGAGCCGCTCGGCCGCGGCGGGGTGGATCTCGACCCAGGAGTGCCAGGCGAGCTTCGAGACGGGGTCGGGAAGCTCCTGCATCCAGGGGAGGCTGGCCTGCTTCCCCGCTCCGAAACGACTGCTCGGATAGACGACCAGGGCGAACTCGCCGTCACCGTCGAGGGCGGGGGTGTCGAAGGTGAGTGCGGCGTCGGGGGCCTGGAGGGCCGGAGCCGCCGATCCCGCCGTGGCGGCGATCGTCACCGAGCCCTCCCGGAGGGCCCGCTTCCACCAGCTCTCGAAGTCGTCGGCCGATCCCGAGGCGGCGTGCAGCTCCTGCCACCGCGCCCGCAGGTGGTCGTAGAGGGTGGCCGGCCCGAAGGGATTCCCCATGCGGGCGCCGACCGAGAGGAGCACGTCGCCCGTCTGCTTCGTCTCGAAGTGCGGCACCGGCTGCATCACCGGCTGCTGGAGCGCGTGCAGTCCGGGGCGCGACTCGGCGTCACCCCACGCTTCCAGGAAGTGACGATCCGGGAGGATGAGGTCGGCGAGGGCCGCCGTCTCGTCCGGCTCCGAAGCGAACGACACCGTGAAGGGCACCCGCCCGAAGGCGTCGGCGAAGCCGGCGGCCGGCGGGAGGCTGTACGCGGGGTTGGTGCCGTGCACCAGGGCCACGTCGACCGCCCCCGAGGCCATCGAGCCGATCGCCTCCTGGAGCGCACCGTACGGGCTCGCGGAGGCGCCGATCTCCGGGGTGTCGAGGTGGACGGTGCGGCCCACGTTGCCCGCCACCGAGTTGAGGACGTGGACGGCGATGTTGGCAGCCGTCGCATTGCGGTGATGGCCGGCCAGGCCGGGGCCGACCGCGAGAGACGGCCCGTTGTCGGCGAAGCGACGTGCGAGGTCGGTGATCGCCTCGGCGCTCACACCCGTTGCCTCGGCGGCGGTGTTGACGTCGTACGCCGAGAGGATCGCCGCGTAGGGACCGGCGTCGCCTCCGCCGCTGGCCAGGACCGAGGCCATCCCGAGGGCGAGGGCCGCCTCCGAGCCGGGCTCGATCGGGAACCACTCGTCGGCGTTCTGCCCGGTGAGCGAGAGCCGCGGACCGACGAAGACGAAGGGGCTCTTCTCGCCCTCGCGGACTCCGGACGAGCGCGCGAAGCCCCGCTCGTAGGCGGTCGGCGTTCCCCACGTCTCCAGGAAGTCGGCCCCGAAGGAGACGACGAAGCGGGCGGCCTCGAAGTCGTACCGGGGGACGACGTCGCGACCGTACGCGATGCGGGTCGCCTCGCGGAGGGGGGCGTCGGCCAGCCCGTCGTACTCCACCCGGAGTCCCCCGACCGCCTCGACGAAGCGATCCATCACGTCGCCGAGGGTCGGACCGGTGGGCCCGGCGATCAGGAGCACGTTGCCCGCGGCCCCCTGGAGTCGCTCGGCCAGGAGGGCCTCGGCCTCATCCCACGAGATGGGCTCGAGCGTGCCGTTGCGGCGGACCATCGGGCCCGCGAGGCGGTCGGCGTGGTAGAGCCCCTGGATCGAGGCGTACCCCCGCCCGCAGAGGGCGCCTCCCGAGAGCGGATGCTCCGGGTTGCCCTCGACCTTCACGGCGCGCCCTTCGCGGGTCCGCACCCACATGCCGCAGGCGGCCGCACACTCTCCACACACCGTGGAGTACCACGTGGCGACCCCGG
>CAYORZ010000009.1:12855-15954 GCA_964406485.1 uncultured Gemmatimonadaceae bacterium
CAGGGGTGCGAACCGGCTCAGGTGCTGCCGCCGTTCGGGGGTGATGTCCTCGGGGGGGACGACGTAGGGAAGAAGCTTCTCGGCCGTCTGGGTCGAGCAGCCGACGAGTCCCGCCGACGCTCCTCCGACCCCGAGGACCTTCAGGAAATCACTACGCTTGATGCCGTCACTCATGAGTCTCTCGTGTCCGGACGATCAGTAGTGGCAGACCGTGCAGTCCCGCGCCGCGTCACGTTCGACGTGGCACGAGACACACCATCCCATCTTTCCCTTCCCCCATTCGGGTTCGGGTGCCTCGAGCACACCGATCGTCTGGATCTGCCCGTGGCAGTCCTGACATTCGAGGCCGGCGTTGATGTGGCGCATGTGCGGGAAGTGCACATGGTCCGCCACCTTGTGGATCCGCACCCAGGGAATGCTTTCCCCGTTGGCCGCGTACTCCCGCAGCTTCGCAATCTCGTCCGGATTCTGCGACCCCGGGATCATGGTGTGGCACCCCATGCAGGTGCTCACCGGAGGGATCCCGGCGTCCACCGAGCGCTCGGCGGAGAAGTGGCAGTATTGGCAATCGATCTGGTAGGTCTCCGCATGGATGTCATGCGGGAACTGGATCGGTTGTGCGTTGGAACTCGCGGCGGCGGCCGCGGTGCTCGTCTCGCCCTCCTGCGTCGCCGCCGGATCCTGGGCGGTGACGAAGGCGAGCGAACTCCCGATCGCAAGGAGCGCGACGGCCCCGATGGTCCATTGCTTCAGCATGTCACTCCGAACCGAAGGTCGGCGGCGGTGGAGCGGGAGTCGCGTTTCTGCGAATCCCCGCTCGCATGCACGAGGGAAAAGCCCGGTGATTCTAGACCCCGCGCCGGAGGGTGTCAACGAAGTCGTGACTTCGCCGGGACCCTTGGACTCCGGGCCGGGGTTATAGGGGCGTCGCCGACCCCCGACCTCCCCACCGGAACCCGATGCAGGAGCCCGCAACCGTCCCCGTGACCGTCCCGTCGCCGATCCTGCTCGATCGCCTCATCGACGAGGTCGAGACGGTCTTTCACGGGAAGCGGCGGGTGGTGCGCCTCGCGGTGGCTGCCCTCCTCGCACGCGGGCACATCCTCTTCGAGGACGTCCCGGGGGTGGGGAAGACGACCCTCGCCCACGCCCTCGCGCAGGCGTCCGGGCTGACCTTCCGGCGGGTGCAGTTCACCTCCGACCTCCTCCCGTCCGACGTCCTGGGCGTCTCGATCTTCAACCCGGCGTCGGGCACCTTCGAGGTGCGCGAGGGGCCGGTCTTCACCCAGGTCCTCCTGGCCGACGAGATCAACCGGGCGCCCCCCCGCACGCAGTCGGGACTCCTCCAGGCGATGCAGGAGGGAACGGTCACGATCGACGACCGCACCTTCGACCTCCCCCGCCCCTTCCTCGTGCTCGCGACCCAGAACCCTCTCGAGCACCACGGCACCTACCCGCTCCCCGAAAGCCAGCTCGACCGCTTCCTGATGCGGCTCATCATCGGCTACCCCGAGGCCGCGGCGGAGCGGAGGATCCTGCTCGACTCCCGCTCCGTCGAGCCGGCGGCCGGGCGGATCCGCCCCGTCCTCCAGCCGGGCGACATCGTGCGCCTCCAGGCCGAGGTCGAGAAGGTGCACGCCGACGCCTCCCTGGTGGACTACCTCATGGAGATCGTCGCCCGCACCCGGGAGTCCCCCGCCTTCCGCCTCGGGGTGAGCCCCCGGGGGTCGGTCGCGCTCTTCCGCGCGGCCCGAGCCCACGCCCTCGCCTGCGGGCGGAACTACCTCACCCCCGACGACATCCGCGAGGTGGTGGTCCCCTGCCTCGCCCACCGGCTGGTTCCGGCAGGGTCGGGGGCGGCCACCCTCGACGCCCACGAGCAGTCGGCCGCCCTCCTCGAGTCGCTGCTCGCCGAGGTCGAGGTACCGGTGTGAGCCGGGTCGGCCGGTTGCGGTCGACCCTGACGTGGCGCGGCCGCCGGATCCGCCCCACCGTGGCAGGCGTCCTCTTCATCGTCGCGACGTTCGCCGTCGGATTCGCCGCCATCAACACCGGCAACAACCTTCTCTACCTTCTCCTGGGCGGGATGCTCGGGGCGTTGGGAATGAGCGGGTGGCACTCCGAGCGGGCGCTTCGCGGTGTCCGGGTGACCCGCCGACTCCCGCGCGGGGTCCCCGCCGGCGAGGAGGCGACGATCGCCTACACCCTCGCCAACCGGGGGAAGGGCCCGGTGCTCGGAGTCGAACTCCGTGAAATGACGCTCCCGGGCACCGCCTTCATCCCACGCATCGCGCCGGGGGAGCGGGTGGTGGCGCATTCGGTCAACACCTTCCTGCGCCGGGGACTCCATCCCCTGACGGGGGTCACCCTCGCCACCACCTACCCCTTCGGATTCATCCGGAGGGAGCGCGACATCGTCCTCCCGGACGAGGTGGTGGTCTGGCCGCGGACCGACCGCCGGGTGGCCCCGCCGCGCCCGGGAGTGAGCCACCGGATCCACTCGGGGGCGAGGCCCTCGCACGTCGCGGGTCCGCGGGGGGAGTTCCGGGGACTGCGGGAGTACCGGGAAGGCGACGACGCCCGCGACATCCACTGGCGGCGGAGCGCGGGGCGGTCGACCCCGGTCATGCGGGAGTATGATCGCGACACCTCCGAGACGCTCTGGATCGTGGTCGACCTGGACGGCGCGCCCGGAGAGGCCGCCGAAGAGGCGATCGAGATCGCCGCCGGGCTCGCGGCCCACGCGACCGCGGCGGGCCGTCGCCACGGGGTGGTCACCGGCGCACGGGTGGTCCACCCGGGGATCGGGCGTGGACATCTCGAGCACACCCTCGACACGCTGGCCCGGGCGGAGTTCCGGCCGGGCAGCGGCCTTCCCCCCCTCCCCGCCCACCCCTCGGCGTGCGTTCTCGTGGGCACCCGTCCTCTCCCCGGGGCGTGGGCCGACGTGCGGCTCGCGGGGGAGCGCCCCGCATGACCGGGGTGGCCCGGGCCCACCGACGGTTGACGGTGGTGATGGGGCTCGCGGGGCTGGTCGCCTTCGCGGGCGGCGGCGGGGCGGGGTGGGTGCCGACCCTCCTGACCCTCGCCGCCCTCCTC
>CAYORZ010000010.1:0-15949 GCA_964406485.1 uncultured Gemmatimonadaceae bacterium
CGACGGCCAGCGACAGGCCGATGTAGATCAGCTTCGAGGGCGAGTCCTCGATCGATCAACTCCTCGCCGGTCTCGAGGTCGCCCCCGTCCACCAGGATCCGCCCGAGGCCGAGGAGGGCACGGGCGTTGTCGCCATCCAGCTCGAGAACCCTGCGAAAGGCGCGCGCGGCCGCCTCCACGTTGCCGCGGTCCTGCTCGGCCATCCCCCGCACGAGGTGCGCCGAGGCGAAATCGGGGTGACGCGCGAGCCCCGCGGTCAGTACCTCCAGCGCGCGCTCGGCATCGCCACTCCGCCGGTAGGCATCGGCCAGGGGCACGAACGCCCGGGCTTCCGGGTCGCGCGAGGAGCCGTAGAGGCCGTGGAGATCGCGAATCTCCTCTGCGAGCGATGAAACCACCGGAGACTCCGGCCGTCGGGGGGGAACGGTCGTCCACGACAGGGGACGACGAGGCGGAGCAAGATAGAGCGGGGCCGGAAAGGGTGTCAACGAAGCAGCCCGCGGACGCCGACATCGGCTTGAGGCCCTCCGCTCGCCCGGTTACTTTTGTCGATTCCACAGCCACCGGAGGCCCTTTCGGCGGCCCGGCCCACGGAGGGTCCGGCTCCCGCGCGAAGTTTCGAGGTGCGCGTCTGCGCCGCGAAACCGGGTCCCGAGGAACCGCACTGCTGCGGTCCTCCAGGTCGGCGACACGTAGGCACGCAGCGAAGGCTCGGGGAGACGTCACGTCATGGTCATGCGGCAGATGCGGGAAAACACGAAGTGGATCATGCTGGTGACGGCATTGGCCTTCGTGGCGCTCATGGTATTCGAATGGGGAATGGACGTCTCCGGGCGATCCGCAGGCGGCGTGGGCGAGATCGGTCGCGTGAACGGAACGCCGGTGATGTACGAGGAATACCTCGCCGTCTACCGCAACCTCTACGACCAGGTACAGAGCAGCCAGGAAGAGCCGATCACCTCGCTGCAGGTGAAGGAACTGGAAGACGCCGCCTTCGAGGAGATGGTCAACGCGATCCTCGTCCGCCAGGAGCTGGATCGCCGCGGAATCCGCGTGACCGACGAGGAGATCCGCCAGGCGGCGCAGTTCAGCCCCCCGCCCCAGCTTGCGCAGAACCCGGGCTTTCTCACCGACGGCCGCTTCGACTTCGAGAAGTACCAGAGCTTCCTGGCAAGCCAGGCCGACGACGCCTTCCTGCTCCAGCTCGAGGCGTACTACCGCGACATCATCCCGCGCAGCAAGCTGGTGCGGCAGATCTCGAGCGGGATCTACCTTCCCGACAACCTCCTCTGGCAGCAGTACCGCGACATGAACGAGCGGGTCGAGATCCGCTACATCCCGCTCGATCCCGCGCAGCGGATCCCCGACTCCGAGGTCCAGGTCACCGACGAGCAGGTGCAGCGCTACTGGAACGAACATCAGGAGGACTTCGCGCTGCCGGAGCGGGCCCGGGTCCAGGCGGCGATCATCACCAAGGCGCTCCTCCCGGCCGACAGCGCCCGCGCCCGGACGCACGCCGCCGCACTCCTGGAGCGTATCTCCGCGGGTGACGAGACGTTCGCCGACGTCGCCCTCCTGGAGTCGGCCGACGAGGCCTCGGCGGTCGAGGGGGGAGACCTCGGGGTCTTCTTCAAGGGGCAGATGATCCCCGCCTTCGACTCTGCGGCCTTCGCCGCCCCCGTGGGCCAGGTGGTCGGACCGGTCGAGACGCAGGTCGGGCTCCACCTGATCCGCGTCGACGAGCGGTGGGCGCAGGACAGCGTCAGGGCCGCGCACATCCTGGTCTCGTGGGCACGGAACGACTCCGCCGAGATCGCCCTCTTCACCCGGGCCGACTCCCTGGAGGCGCTCGGCGAGGCGATGTCGGTGACCGAAGCCGCCGCCCACCTCGGTGTCGACGTCCTGGAAGCCGAGCTGACGGCCGAGTTCGCCTTCCTGGGCGACGCGGGATCCGCGGCCGAGGGGGCGGACTGGGCCCTCGACGAAGCGACCGTGGGTGAGGTGAGCCCGGTCTTCGAGACGCCGCAGGCCTTCTACATGGTCGAGCTCCTGGAGCGCCACCCCGCGGGAGTGCAGCCGCTCGAGGAGGCGCGCGAGACGATCGAGGCGATCCTCCGCTTCGAGGCGAAGATGGAGCGCTCCCTCGAACTGGGGAGCGAGGTCGTCGAGCGCATCCGTTCCGGCGTCGCCCTCCCGAACGCCGCGGCCGACGCCGGGCTCGAGGTGCGACCCGCCGGCCCCTTCTCGCGCGACAGCTTCGTCCCGGGTCTCGGCCGCTTCAACGCCGCCATCGGGACGGCCTTCGGACTCGAGGTCGGCCAGGTGAGCGATGTGGTGCGGGCCGAGGCCAACGCCTACATCATCGAGCTTCTGAACCGGATTCCTGCCGACTCCACCGAATGGATGGCCCAGCGCGAGTTGCAGCGGCAGCAGGCGCGCGCCCAGCTCGAGCAGTCGCGCGTCCAGTCCTGGCTGGCGAGCCTCCGCGCCACGGCCCGCGTCGTCGACCGCCGCGCCGAGGTCCTGCAGCCGGTCGACGAAGACGCGCCGCCGCCCAGTCCCTTCGGCTTCGGGTTCTGAAGCCCGGAGCAGCACCGACGCCCCGAACGCGAAGAGGGCGCCGACCGATCGGTCGGCGCCCTCTTCTTCTGTCTCCCCGGAGCCCCGCTCCCTGGCGGCGTCCCCGCCCCCGCGTCACCTCACTGGCTTTCGTCCGACGTCCGCAGCCGGCGAGGCTCGTTCGCGTCGGTCGAGCGCGCCGACTCGCCCACCTCCTCGGCGCTCCGCTCGCTACGCGCACCGGGACCGCGAGCCGGGGGGGCGTGAATACTCTTCCGTTCTTCCGGGGTCTTGATCTCGTTCTCGATCTCACGGATCGAGCTCTTGAACTCCCGGATCCCCTTGCCGAGTGACGAGCCGATCTCGGGCAGCCGCTTCGCTCCGAAGAGCAGCAGGACCACCACGAAGATCAGCAGCATTTCCCACATTCCAAGTCCACCGATACCCATTGTTCTTCAACCTCCGAAGGTCAGATCCACGATCGGGCGACGAACGCCACAACGAAGATGCCGACGAGTGTGAGCACGTTGAGATGGACCGAGACGGGGCCGAGGGTGAAATCCATCGCCACAAGGTCCATCGAGAAGGGTCCGGCGGACGCCGAGACCGAAGTGGTCAGAAACGTCCGGGCGGCGCTCTCGGGAAGGAACCGCTCGGTCAGATGTGTGAGCAGGCCGCCGAGGAAGAACCCCAGTACGAGAGTCCAGACAAGCCGGGTCGGACCCAGTCGGCGTTGATTCTCCAGCATGTCAGCGGCTCCGGCGTGTGGCGTGGATCACGCACGCGAGGAGTGCCTCGCGGGCCTCGTCGTCGGCCACCCCCGCCAGCGCCTTCTCGGCCTCGCCGGCGAAGTGATCGGCCCGCGCGCGGGCATACTCCAGCCCTCCCCTCTGCTCCACGATCTCCATGACCCGCTGAATCTCCTCGTCGGTCGGCTCGCGCATGCCGGTGAACATCGCCTCGAACTCGGCGAACACCGCGGCGGTGACGTTGCGCAGCGCCGCCACCCGGGGGAGCGTCACCGTCCGCTCCCGCAGGTCGTGTCCGGTGGGCTTCCCCGTCTCGGCCGACGTCCCGGTGTAGTCCAGCAGGTCATCGGTGATCTGGAAGGCCATTCCCAGGTTGTGGCCGAAGAGGCGCAGCTTCTCGCGGTACTCTCCGACGCCGACAACCGCCCCGATCTCGCAGGCCGCAGCCATCAGCGATGCCGTCTTGGCGGCGATCAGCCGGTGGTAGTCCTCTTCGGAGAAGTCGAGGGCGTCGTGCGAGGTGAGCTGGCGCATTTCGCCGATGCTCATGGAACTCGCCGCTGCCCCGATGATCCCGACCGCCTCCATCACCCCCACGCGCGCCATCTCGGCGACGGCCCGCGAGTAGAGGTAGTCGCCCAGGATGATCGCCACCTGGTGGCTCCAGAGGGCGTTGATGGTCGGCTGCCAGCGGCGGAGGACGGAGTGGTCGACGGCGTCGTCGTGGACGAGGGTCGCCAGGTGCACGAGCTCGACCACCGCTGCCAGGGGGATCGCGCGCTCGTCGGGCACCCCGCCCACCCGGTTCGAGAGAAGCGTGAGGGTGGGGCGGAGAAACTTCCCCCGTACCGTGAGGAGGTAGTCGTTCACCTCGTCCATCCCCCCGAAGTCGGAGCGGACCAGGTCGCGGATGCGATCCATGACGCGGTCGAGGCCCTCGTCGATCGGTCCCTGGAGGGAGCCGAGGGACGGGGAGTCGACGACGGATCCCGCTGCGGAATCGAAGCTACTGGTCACGGTAGGGGGTCGGGCGCGACGGAGAAGACCGGTGCATCAGCGAAGCGCCCGCAGACGTTCGGTGACATCGGCGAAGTTGATGTCGAGCGAGAAGACGCGTTCGTAGAACTCCCGCGCCTCGTCGGTGTTCCCGAGCACCTCGTGGGAACGACCGAGGGTGTAGTAGATGCCGAGGAGCTCGTCCTCGACCTCGAAAGGGACGTCGAGCGCGCGGTTGAGCACCCGGACGGCGGCCCGGGGGGTGCCCCTCTCGAGAAACGCCTGCCCCAGCATCTCGTAGGTGGGGAGGTGGCCCGCCGACGCACGCAGCGCCGCCTGGAATTCCTCGATCGCTTCGTCGAGCAGGCCCATCTCCTTGTAGGCCGTCCCCAGGTCGTGGTGCGCCTTCACATCGTCGGTGTCCACATTCTGGGCGACCTTCGCCTTGAACTGGTTGAGCATCCGGGCGAAGTCGGCCTGCTCGTCACCCGACGGCTCCTCGTAGGCGACGACGAAGCGGGTGGACTTCTCGTCGTCGTCCCCGAAGATGAGGGCGCCGAGATCGACGTAGTCCTCGTTGGATGCCACCTCGGCCACGGGGGGCGCGACCTCGTCGGCCGCCGCCAGCGCGGCCTTCGCTTCCGGGTGGTCGGGTTCCAGCTGCAGCGCCTGACGGAAGACGGCTCGGGCCCGCGCTTCGGCCCCCGACCGCCGGAGCGCCCCGCCGAGCCCGACGTAGGCTTCTGCCAGCGACGCCTCGTCGCCGGAGCGGTGGGCGAGTTCGACCGCCCGCTGGCGGAGGTCGAGGTCGTCCGGAGATTCGGCGATGAGGTCGGAAAGGACGACGTCGCCGTCGGTGATGGGCTCCGCGTGGGTGGCGTCGTGGCGGTGAACGACCGGTTCCCCCTCCGGGAGGTGGAGGAAGGGGAGCTCGGTGGGTCCCTCGACGTCGTCGTCGTCGTCTTCGATCGGGTCCTCGTCTCCGACCACATCGACCCCCTCGAGGGGGTTGAAATCGTCGGTGCGCGCGGGGAAGGCGCTCACGTCGGGTCCGATCGCCGAGAGGGCGTCGTCGAAGGAGGAGAGGGGGACCTCGAGATCGTCGGCCGGCTCCTCTTCCTCGTCGGGGTCGTCGGCGAAGACGTCGAACTCGCGGGGCTCCCACCCTCCGCGCGGCTCGGCCGCCTCTTCGGCGACCGTCACACCGTCGTCGTCGTCCGCCGCCACGCCGGCGTCGGCTTCGGAATCCGACGGGGCCGATGCGTCACCCAGGGGAGGAACGGCGCCGAAGTACCACGCCTCTTCCGGCTCGTCGTCCGGCGCCGCCTCGAGGGAGCCGTCGACCCCCTCGGCCCCGGCGGGCTCGCCGGCGTGGTCCTCCATCGCCTCGGCAAACGCCGCCTCCGGGCCGCGGCCCCACTCCTCCCCCTCGTCGTCGCCGGGGTCGTCCCCGTCGATGCCGGTCGCGTCGTCGGCGACGATCGCGGTGGAGTCGATCGCGAACGGCTCGGGGTGGGGGTCGGCCGGGACCTCGTCGTCGTCTTCGGCGAGGGAGGTCGGCTCCAGGGTAAAGGCGTCCGCTTCGTCATGGGCATCGGACTGCCCGAAGCCGGACTCCGGGAAGGCGGGCGCCGGCTCGTCGAGATCGAAGCCGGGCCGGAGTTCCTCCAACCGCGCACGGAACGCGGCGGCCTCGTCGTCCAGCTCCTGCCGGAGGGCCGAGCGGTACCCCTCGACGAGCTGGTCGACCGCCTCGTCGGCCCGGTCATGCTGCTCCAGATGCTCGGCGATCGCCAGGCGGATGGCGGTGTCGTCCCGGGCCACGTCGGCAAATTCCATCAGCGCGCGCAGCGCCTCGTCGACGTCGCCGGCAGCCTGCTTTCTCTCGGCGTAGGCGATGTAGTGGGAGCGGGCGTCGACCACGAATCCCTGCTCCGCCCGGATCTGGCCCATGCGCAGGAAGACCTCGGCCCGGTCGGGGACGTTGCGAAGGATCTTCTTGCAGACCGCGATGGCGTTGTTGGGGAGCTCGGCCTCGACGTAGAGGTCGACCGCCCGCTCGAAGGCCTCCACGGCTCCGTCGACTTCGCCGACCCGGATGTAGAGGTCTCCGACCCGGTTGTGAAGGCCGATATCGGGCGTGTCGTTTTCCGCAAGGCGCTCGATCGCACGGGTGTACAGATCCAGCGCCTTGCGCCACTCCTCCTTCTGCTCGTGGCGACGCGCCTGCTCCTTGAGACCTTCGATGTTGCTCATTCGGGATCGCCCGGGATCGGCGTGGTAGTCGATGGCGGGGCCAGGCGCTCGGCGGCCCGTTGCACTGAAATGGGAACGTCGGCCCCACGGGACCGGACCCACGAGGTCACCCGTTCGAGATCGCTCGACCCCCGGTGCGCCAGGTGGCGGGCGAGCCGTGCCGAGAGGAGGCGTCCCGGGTGGGCGTCCAGAAGTCCTAATCTGCGGGCGGCGGTGCGGAGCACAAGGGTATCGGGGATCATCCCGATGACCTCGGTCGCCGCCACACGGCCGCCGAGCGCCTCGATGCCCGCTTCGGCCACCTCGAATACGGCCGCGGGGTCGCGCTCCTCGACCCCCTCCAGATTCATCGAGAGCTGGCTCCACCCCGCTTCCGGAAGCTCGAGGGCGAGCGCCCGCACACCGGGGAGCCCCCCATTCGCTTCGCGGAGGTCGCGAGCCAGCGTCGCGAGTGCATCGCGCGTTACACCCTCCACCACCAGATTCCACGCGAGGAGGAGGGGACGGGCCCCGACGCAACTCACGCCGGCCGTCGGGTGGGCCGAGCGGCGGCCTGCCGGGTAGTGGGGGCGCCGTTCCTCGGGGAACCCCGAGGCCAGCGCCTCGAAGCCCCCCCGGCGGAGCACCCCCAGCCCCGGTGCCCCCGCCGCCGCCGCGCGACCGTAGAGGTAGACCGGGACCCCCATCGCCTCGATCCCCTCGGCGACGCGGCGCGCCGACGCCACCGCCTCGGCCATCGGGGTGTCCAGGAGCGGAACGAACGGCGCCACGTCGAGCGCTCCGATCCGGGGGTGCACGCCCCGGTGTCGGCGGAGGTCGATACGGGCCACCGCGACCCGGGCCGAGGCGAGAATCGCCGCCTCGACCCGCGCCGCGGTGCCGACGAGGGTCACGACCGAGCGGTGGTGGTCGCGGTCGGCCGAGGCATCGAGCACCTCCACCCCCTCGGCCTCCATCGCCGTCGTGACCTCCCGCAGAAATGTCGGGTCCCGTCCTTCGCTGAAGTTGGGGACCGCCTCGAGCAGGGGCATCATTCCTTCAAGATACCACCCTCCCGCCCCGGCGCGACACGGAGTTGTGTGGGGCGGTCAGCGCAGGCGGAGGGGGCCCTGGTGTGCCGGAGCGAGGTTCGGATTGCCCACCTGGAGCTGGTACGCCCAGTCGAAGATCATCAGCGGGTCGTCGTTCTGGTCGAAGCCGAGGAGCTGCACCCGGATCGCCGCCACGCGCTCCCCGCCCTGGGCGGGCACCCGCATCACGTACGTCGTCTGCGGGAGGAGTCCCACGTCGCGCTCCAGATACCCCGTGGCCGGCGCCACGTCGAGGGCGACGCAGTCGGCGTCGGCCCCGGGCCCACAGCGCAGATCGCTCGTCTCGTAGCCGGTCGGGTGAATCCGCACCCCGGGTCCCGGCACCAGCCACCAGCCCTCGGCGTCGGTCTCGAGCCGGAAGTGACGGGCGGGCGAATCGCCGTCGACCACGGGGTCCGACATGTCGTCTTCCTGGAAGGCGAACCCCGCTCGCTCCGGATACGCGAAGTAGTCGTGGATCACCTCGCCCCGGTAGTCCGGTCGGGGGGTCGCCTCGGCCACGGCGCTCCCCGCACTCTCGTGCCCCCAGGTGTCGACGGCCGAGACGAAGTAGCGATACGTCGAGCCGTTGGCGGCCAGAAGGTCGAGAAAGCCCTCGGAATCGGTTTCGCCCAGGAGGTAGTCCCCGTCGACGTCCTCGAAGTAGACGCGGTAGAAGCCGAAGTCGTCGGCCTCGCGGGCCCGGGGTCCCCAGACCAGGTAGGTGGCGTTGTCGAGGGCCACGACGGCGAGGTCGTCGGGCACGGGCGGAGGCGTCATCGCGGGTACCTCGACGCGTACCGCCTCGGCCGAGGGCGTCTCGACCCCGTACCGGTCGACGGCCGCGACGTAGTAGTCGTAGCTCACGCGATCGGCAATGTTGGAGTCGGAGTACGAGCAGTACCCGTCGTCGCAACTCGTCACCTCGGCAATGAGGGTGTAGTCGCGAGCCGAGGACCGCTTGGCGTAGATGCGAAACGCCTCGCCGTTCCACCCCGGGCCCAGTTCCCACTGGACGGTCACCCGGTAGCCGTAGTACGAGGCGTCGAGGTTACGCGGGGCCGCGGGACTCCCGTCGCCCGGCCCCCCGGGAGTGAAGAGATCCTTCTCGCAGCCTCCCAGAGCCAGCCCCAGCAGCAGGGCACCCATCCACCGTCGGCGCATCATTCCTTCTCCAGAAGGGGGGAGTGTCTTCTCCCGAGGTATAGCACGCCTTGTACCACGCCGCGTGTGTTGCAGCGGGATGCGGTGAATCGGGGGACGGCGCGGGGTCACCGTCCCCTGCAGAGGACACCGCGGCGCCCCTGCGGATGACACGAGGCCCCTACCCTTCTGCCCGCAGCTTCCGTACCTCGTCGGTCAGAGCCGGGAGAATCTCGAAGAGGTCTCCGACGATCCCGTAGTCGGCGACCCCGAAGATGGGCGCATCGGGGTCCTTGTTCACCGCGACGATCGTGCTGGAGCCCCGCATTCCGGCCAGGTGCTGGATCGCGCCCGAGATCCCGACAGCGAGGTAGAGCTTCGGAGAGACCGTCTTGCCGGTCTGTCCCACCTGCTCCCCGTGGGGCCGCCACCCGGCATCGACGACCGCCCGCGAGGCCCCGAGGGCGGCCACGTCGGAACCGAGGGCGTCGCGCAAGTCCTCGAGCAGCGACCAGTGCTCCGGCCCCTTCATCCCGCGGCCACCCGCGACGACGACGGTGGCTTCGCTCACGTCGAGGGCTCCGGCAGACGTCTCCTCGAAGCCCACCACCCGCACCTTCGCTGCGGAGAGATCGACCGTGACGTCCACCTGCTCGACCGTCCCGGCTGCCGCCTGCTCGCGCACGGGAAAGACGTTGGGGCGGAGGGTCACCACCGCCGGCGCGGCGTCCATCCGGATGCGCGCGATCGCCTTCCCCGAGTAGACCGGGCGCTCCACTACCACCGCGCCCCCCTCGCCTGAAATCCCGACCACATCAGAGGCCATGGGCACGTCGAGGAGTGCGGCGACCCGGGGAGCCAGGTCGCGTCCCAGGGCCGATGCCGGGAGGAGAACGGCGGCGTACTCCCCCGCGCGGACCGCATCGACGACGACCCCGGCATAGGCGTCGGGGTGGTAGCCGGCCAGGGCGTCGTCACTGGCGACCATGACCCGTTCCGCCCCCACACCTCCGAGTTCGCCGGCCGTCTCCCCCACCCCGGACCCCCCGATGAGGAGGGCGTGGCAGGCTCCGCCCGACTCGGCCGCGAGCGCTGCGGCCGCAGACACCACTTCGTGGGTCACCCCGCGCACCACGCCGTCCCGCTGTTCCCCGATGGCGAGAATGTCGCCCATGGAATTCTCCGGATTCAGAGTACCTTGGCCTCTTCACGCAACGCGCGAACGAGCTCCGCTGCCGCTTCGGCTCCCTCACCCACGATGCGACCTTCGGGACGCTGGGGGGGGAGTGCGAGTGATTCCAGCGTCATCCGGGGATCCGGGACGTCGGCCGCCTTCTGCT
Source organism: uncultured Gemmatimonadaceae bacterium (assembly GCA_964406485.1). Taxonomy (GTDB): domain Bacteria; phylum Gemmatimonadota; class Gemmatimonadetes; order Longimicrobiales; family Gaopeijiaceae; genus Gaopeijia. Next base: position 10,114 of record CAYORZ010000010.1, read on the forward strand.
CCAGCGGCTTCCGCTTCGCGGCCATGATCCCCTTCAGCGACGCATACCGTGGCTCGAAGGCGCCCTTCGTGATCGTCAGGACGGCGGGAAGGTCGACCTCCACGGTCTCGGTCCCGCCCTCGACCTCGCGCCGGCAGCGCACCGTGTCGCCCTCCAGCTCGAAGTCGCTCACCGCCGTGACGCAGGGGCGCCCCAGCAGCGTCGCCACCATCGGACCGACCTGCTGGGCATCGTCGTCGGCCGCCTTCACCCCGAAGAGGATCAGGGGGGCGTCGTGCCCCTCGAGTTCGGCGGTGAGGGCACGCGCCGTCGCCAGCCCGTCGATCCCCGCTTCGCCTTCGAGAAGCACACCCTTGTCGGCCCCCATCGCCAGGGCCGAGCGCAGCTGCTCGGCCGCGGCCGCTTCGCCCAGGGTGACCACGGTCACGGCCCCCTCCCCCGCGCCCTCTCGCAGTCGGAGAGCGGCCTCGACGGCAAACTCGTCGTAGGGGCTGATGATGTACTTCACCCCCCCGGCATCGATCGAGTCGCCCCCTTCGGCGATCCGGATCCGGGTTTCGGTGTCCGGGGTCCGCTTGATGCAGACGGTGATGTTCACCTGACTTCGCGCCTCGTTTCGGGTGGAACGGAACGGACGGAATGTAGACGCCCCGTGCAGACGGTTCAACCTTCAATCGGCCACGCCCACCGCGCTCCACGCGAGGGCGAGCGGCACCCGCCAGCACGCCCTCGTTGTCCGCGGGGACTCCCCCCGATCGGGAGAGGTCAGAGCGTGGCCCCGACCACGGCGAAGCCCACGAGCGCGACGCCGGCTCCGATCAGGGCGTAGGGGAGCTGGGTGCGGACGTGGTCGATGTGGTCGGTCGCGGCGGCCATCGACGAGATGATCGTGGTGTCGCTGATCGGCGAGGAGTGGTCGCCGAAGATCCCGCCCGAGAGGGAGGCCGCCACGAAGGGCGCGAGGGGCAGCCCCAACGCCTCGGCCGCCGGGACCGCGATCGGGAGCATGATGCCGAAGGTGCCCCAGCTCGTTCCGGTCGAGAACGCGATCCCTGCCGCCACCAGGAAGACGAGGGGGAGGAAGACCGCCGGTGGAATCACCCCGGCGGTGACCTGGGCGACGTACGGCCCGGTGCCCATCGCCGTGGCGACGTCCTTGATGCCGAGGCTCAGCAGGAGGATCAGCGAGAGGGGAATCAACCCTCCAGCCCCCTTCAGCCCGGTCCGCACCAGGGAATCCACGGTGGTCATGCGCTGCGAAAGCAGGAGGATCCACGCGGTGGCGAGCGCCAGGAGAACGGCCCAGAGCACCGACAACGAGCCGTTCCCGGCGCTCATCACGCCATCACCGGTGATCCAGAGCCCCAGGGGCATGCTCAGCACCATCACGACGATCGGCACCAGCATGTTGCGCGCCCGCGGCACCACCCCCTCGGCCAGGTCGGGGGAAAGGACCTCTTCATCGATCAGGGGCGACGCAGAGGGCCAGAGCAGCTGCCCGCCCTGCGTGCGCGCCTCCGCCTTCGCCATCGGACCCGGGCTCCACCCGGTCCACGCCGTGAAGACCGCCAGTCCGACCGCCGCGAGGGCGTAGAAGTTCAGCGGGATCGACTCGATGAAGACGGTGAGCGCGCCCTCCACTCCGAGTCCCTCGAGGATCCCGAGGTTGTAGGCCCCCCACGCATTGAGGGGGATCAGGATGCAGATGGGGGCAGAGGTGGAGTCGATCAGGTAGGCGAGTTTCTCGCGCGAGATCCGGAAGCGGTCGAAGAGCGGGCGGGCGACGGCACCCGCAACGAGGACGGTGATATTGGACTCGATGAAGATGACGAGGCCGATCGTGACCGCGAGCATCCGTGCTCCCCGCCCCGACTGGACACGGTCGCGTACCTCGAGCCAGCGAATGAAGCCCTGGACGCCCCCCGACGACTCGATCGTCGCGATGAGGGCACCGATCACGAGCGTGAAGAGCAGGACGCGGGTCTCGCCCGGATCTCCGAAGATCGCCACCAGGGCATCGACCGACGCCGCGAGCCCGACCAGGGGATTCCACCCGTTCAGGATCGTCCATCCGAGCCAGATCCCCCCGGCGAGGGAGAGGTAGACCTGCCGGGTGCCGATCGCGAGGACAATCGCGAGGAGTGGGGGGAGGAGCGAGAGCCAGGTCGGATCGCTGGTCATCGGGGATCGGGGCGGGGCGGCGGGGTGGCGGGTGGCCGGCGAGCGACGCCGGGGCTGGAGCGGACACAGTAGCGGAGCAGGCGGTCGGCCGCCTTCCGGATCCCGATCCGGGGAGTCACGATGACCCCTTCGGGCGCCACGCGCCACCCCGGAAGGAGGCGGAGGGGAGGGCGCGCAAGGTCGTGTCCGTAGAGAGCGTCGGTCACGCCGAGGGCGGCGGCCAGCCGGCCGGGTCCGTCGGCGGGGTGGTCTCGCCGGCCCCGGCGGGCCCGCGCCACCTCGATCCCCTCCCGGATCTCCAGCCCGCGAATCAGGACCGCGCCCCCCTCCCCCTCCACCCCCGCCACCACGTTGAGGCACCAGTGCGCGCCGTAGCTGCGGTAGATGTAGGCACGACCGGCGGGGCCGAACATGGCCCGGTTGCGTGGGGTCACCCCGGCGCGCACCGCGGCGTGCGAAGCGGGGTCATCCGCCCCGAGATACGCCTCCGCCTCGACGATCACCCCGACCACCCGGCGATCGTCGACGGTAGACTCGATGCGCGTGCCCAGAAGCGCGCGGGCCACGGCGGGCACCGGTGCCGAGAGGTCGGGCACGGAGCCCGATGGCAGACGGGGCTCCCCCGGTGTCGTCCACCGGGGGAGCCCCGTCGTCTCCGGTCCGGCGCGGTCAGTGGTTTCGGCCACCCCGGCCACGCCGTCCGCCGCGGCGGTTCCGATTGCGACCGCCTCCCTCCTTCCCCTCCGACCCCCCTCCGGACCGCGACGCCGACGCCGAGCCACTCGCCGCTTCGGCGCCCTCGATCTGCGCCACCCGGCGGGCGTAGTCCTCGCCCCACGCCTCGATCACGCGCTCGGCCCGCCCGGCGGGCATGATCGCCCGCACCCGGTCCGGCTCGTTCTGGAGCACGGTGAAGACCTCCTCGCCGAAGTGATCCACCAGGAGCTCGGCCGTCTTCTTGCCCACCCCCCGCCAGGAGTTGGAGAGGTAGTGGAGGCGGGACTCGTTGTCGGTGGGAAGCCCGAGGGCTTCGAGGTCGAGGGGACCGCCCTCCGTGCCATCCGGGACGGGCGCGGGTGCCGTCTCGGCCTTCGGTGCAGGCTTGTGCGCGCGCTTCCGTCCCGAATCCTTCTTCGAGGTGCTCCGGGCCGCAGGCGCGGACTCGGCCTTCGGGGTCACCGCCGCCTCACCCCCGGCCTGTCCGGGAAGGAGGGGGGGCGGGGCGTCGTCGTCGCGCCGGCGGGTCGTCCCGCCGCGCGGCCCGAGCCGGCGACCCGGAGCGTCGGGGTCGACCACATCTTCGGGGCGGAGTTCCCGCACGACCGGTCCCGAGAGGGCAGCCTCGCGCTCGGGCGAGGCGTCCGGCCGCACGGTCTGCGCCTCGGCCTCCGGGGGGGCGTCGGCCGTCTCGCGGGGTTCCGGATCGGTCCCGTGATCCCGCGACGGAGCGGCGCCGGTCCCATCGACCAGCCCCACCTCGTAGTTGCCCCCCTCCCCCCGCTGCAGGGTGATGACGGCGTCCGCCTCGGCCTGCTGCAGGAAGCGGCTGAACTTGGGGAAGCCGAGTTCCCCCTCGTCGAAGGAAGCATCGAGCTCGAGCATCCGGCGCTTGACGTCGGAGTCGCGCACGGGGTGGCGCCCGTCGTCGCGCAGCGCCTCCAGGGTGCGGGTCAGGAGGGAGTACCCGCCATCGCGCGAAGGCAGGGTGGCCGTCTCGTCGACCTCTGCCGGTGCCTCGGCCGCGATGTCGACCGCCTCGCCTTCACCCTCCGGCCCGCGGCGGGGCTCGCGCCCCCGGCCGTTGGAACGATCGCGTTCCCGCCCCCGTCCGCGGCGGTCGCCCCGCTCGCTGCGCTCACTGCGCGTGGAGCGGCTCCCGCCGGCGGTCTTCCCGGGGAGCGCCACCTCGTACTGTCCGTTCTCGAGCTTGCGCAGGTCGACCAGCTTCTTCGATGCCGCCTCGGTGAGGAAGCGGCTGAACTTCGAGAAGCCGAACGATCCCTCGTCGAAGGTCGAGTCGAGCTCGATCATCACCTGCTTCAGCCGGTCGGAACGCATGACGTCGTCGCGTTCGACCATCTTCTTCAGCGCCTGCTCGACAAGCACCCACGGATCAGCCGACTTCTGATCGCCGCCGGTCGTCTTCGTGAGCCCCGTGAGTGACGTGTAGGAGTAGTACTCGTCGCAATTCTGGACGAGGATGTCGGAGCTCGACTCCTGGATCCCGACGCCGATCACGTACTTCCCGTACTCCTTGAGCTTCAGGACGCAACTCGAGAAGTCGCTGTCACCGGTCAGGAGGATGAAGGTCCCGATCTCGGGGCGGACGAAGACGAGCTCGACGGCATCGATCGCCATCCGGATGTCGGTGGCATTCTTCTTCGACGACCCGTAGGCGGGGGCGAAGATGAGATCGATGGAGTTTTCGGAGAGGGGGACGATGTACTGCGGATAACGGCGCCAGTCGGCGTATGCCCGCTGAACCGTCACCTTTCCCTTGATGATATCGGACTCCAGGAGTTGCTGGAGGTCGCGGGAAAGGTTGCTTCGCATCCCCATCGTGACGTTGTCGAAATCGATGAGGAGGGCCGCATTCGGAGCGGTGGCCGGTACCCCGGGCGCGAAGGATTCTCCGCGGTGCGGGGCACGGGTGTAGGGCATGCTCATGCCGGTTGTTCTCACAGCGTTGGATTGTGGTAGTCTGCCGTGAGACCTCCCCTGCCCCTCCCCGGCTCCCGGGGGGGACCGAAGTCCCCGACGGAAGCGAGGCCGGGCGCGGGGAAGTCGGAGCGTCCGCCGCAGCGGACCTCCGCTCGCCAGGACCGCACTTCCGCGGCCGGGGCGAGCGCACGACGCCAGGTCAGGCCTGCGTGACCTCCGACCCGCTCGGGGGACCGTTCTCGATCCACCGCGCGAGCTCGACCCTCCGGACGTCGCCGGATGCCGTGCGGGGGAAGCGCTCGAGGAGCCGGATCTGATCCGGCACCTTGTCGTCGGAGAACGTCTCGCGACACCAGTCACGAAGGTCCGTCTCGTCGACGATCGCCCCCTCGACGGGGATCACACAGGCACAGATGGCCTCTCCCAGGTCAGCGTCCGGGAGTCCCACCACCGCGACCTCACGGACCGCGGGGTGGGCGCGAAGGCGATCCTCGATTTCTCGAGGATACACATTCAGGCCAGACCGAATGATAACGGTTTTGCGACGTCCCACCAAATGGACGACGCCATCGTCATCGATCATCCCCAGATCGCCGCTCCGGAAGAAGCCGTCGGCGTCGATCCGTCCCCGGGTCTCCTGCGGCTGGCGGTGATACCCCGCCATCACGCCCGGTCCGTGGATCGCCACCTCGCCGATGCTTTCCACGGGGAGTTCCACCCCCCCCTCGAGGATCCGCACCTCGGTCTCGGGGAGCGGGCGCCCCACGGTGGTGCGGCGGTCGTCGGAGAGGTCGCCTTCGCGGGTGAGGGTGACGATCGAGCCCGTCTCGGTGATCGAGTAGGCGACGAGGAGCGGACGGCAGATCTCCGACTCGACCCGGCGCACGAGCACCTCCGGACCCGGGGCACCGGCCGCGAGGGCAAGGCGGAGGGACCTGAGGTTGCGGGGCCGGCGCATCTGCTCGCCGAGTTCGCCGGGACAGAGGGTCGGGAT
>CAYORZ010000011.1:0-14136 GCA_964406485.1 uncultured Gemmatimonadaceae bacterium
GGGGCCGAAGAGGTAACGAAGGGGGAGGTGATCGCCTACTACGAGGCCGTCGCGGATTGGATGCTGCCCTACCTGAAGGACCGCTGCCGGGAGCTGACCCGCTACCCGGACGGCATCGACAAGTCGTCGTTTTACCAGAAGAACGCACCCGAGTGGGCGCCTGACTGGATCCGCACCGAGACGGTCTACAGCGAGGGAAGCGAGCGCGACCTGTCGTACTTCGTGATCGATGATGTGGCGGGACTACGCTACATCGCCAACTCCGCCGCCCTGCTGTTGCACCTGTGGGGGAGCCGGGTGACGGATTTGGGGCACCCCGACTGGTGCATTCTCGACCTTGACCCGAAAGATGCGCCCTTCACCGATGTGATCGAACTGGCCCTCGCGCTGAAGGCCATCTGCGACGACGTCGGATTGCCGGTGTTCGTGAAGACGACTGGGTCTTCGGGACTCCACCTGATGGTTCCCCTCGGGGGGCAACTCACCCACGACCAGTCCAGGCAGCTCGCCCAGCTGCTGGCCACCGTGGCGGTACAGGAGCGCGGCGATATCGCCACCATCGATCGGGTCGTCGAGCGACGTGACGGGAAGGTGTACGTCGACTTTCTGCAGAATGGCTGGGGAAAATTGCTGGTGGCCCCCTTCTCCACCCGGCCGGTTCCTGAAGCGGCGGTGAGCATGCCGCTCGAGTGGCACGAGGTGACCCCCGCTCTCGGTCCTCGCGAGTTCACACTGCGCAACGCCGTCCGCCGCATGCAGAAACTCGGCCATGACCCCCTGCGATCGCTGCTCGAGCTGCGGCCCGATCTCCTCGGCGTGCTCGAGAAGCTCCTGGAGCGAACGTCGTCATGAGCGGCCACCCTGCCGCTTCAGTCCCCCCCGCCCGAGACAGTTGCGACGGTACCCGGCGAGTAATCCCCCACGCGGAAGTCGGTGCGGGAGTCGTTCGTGTCCTGCAGGACCGTGCGACCATCCGGAAGGGTGAGCAAAGGGATCCGATGGTGCGACTGATTGGAGTAGCCCGTGCCATCGTCGGGCAGAGGCATTGGAAACCATCGCCGATCGAAGCGAGGAGCCACCACCTGAGGGCACACCGGGTAGGGATTTTCCTCATAGTCCAGCAGATACGATGTGACATCGAGGATGCGATCGGCGGGGACGCTCTGGAAACTCCGGCCCGCAACATCCTGCCTCACCGGTAGCGCCTCGACGTCGACCACATCGGCCAGAAACACCACTCCCGCCAGTTGCGAGTAGCCCCGGGGAAGCTCGACCACACCTTCCCGGATCATGTTGGGGACGGCCGGGTTGTCCACATCCGCCGTACCGATCGACTCGAAATCGGCACCCCGGAGGTCCGGGGCCGTAGGAGCGAAGGGTCGGTGATCGATGGCGTCCGTCGCAACGACCGCCACCGCTCCGGGCGGCAGGGGGTAGTCGCGACCACTCCCCGGAAAGCGCTCAAACTGATACGTCCAGATGCCTTGCGGATCGAGCCTCATCGACGCTTGCGCAGCACACGGCCGCACCGGGGCGAAGTCATACACATCCGGGAACCCTTGCCCCATCACCTTGCCGTCCAGGTAGATGGTGGTATCGGAATTGTTGTAGATCTCGAAATAGCTCCCGTCGTTATAGCCTCCAACGCCCGTTGCCAGCCCATCGGCCAACTGCTTGACCTCGCTGAAGACAAGTGCACCGGGACGGCTCGCGGGAATCAGCAGCGGCGGCAGCGGCTCGGCCCCAACCTGGATCCCGTGCTCACTCACGAAGCCGACCACACCTGGGGCCAAGGCACGCTCCTCACTGTCCAACACCCGGCGCACGGACACCAGGTAGCGGCCCGGGGCGACCTCCCCCACCGTCACGCGACCCTCCTCGTCCGAATGAAAGCCTTCTTGCCAGGGCACCTCCCCGTCGGTCCGCACAACTCTCACTTCCGCATGGGGGACGGCGCCGGAAGACCACCCCAGCGCCATGCCGAGTTCTGGCTCATCGACCTCCAACTGGAGTTCCACCGGCACTGCGTCCGGTTGGGGAAGTTCGAACAGGTTCACTTCCGAAAGCTCACACCCCACGGCTCCCACGCCGGCCATGAGGAGTCCGAAAAGCTTCGTCGCGGGCGCCGTGCCCACCCGCCAACCCCGATCATGGGTGACATCTCGCATGACAGCATCCTCCGCTCACGATGTAGACATCGTACCGGAGGGTACACCTGAGGGACAGGGTATCGCAATGGCGTGTGGAAGGGGCGTCATTTATTGCTTGACGCGCGGCAGTTGCAACCCCATTCTGACGCAGGGTGGTTGATGGGATCGACGCAGCACCAGCAAAGGAGGCCCGCGTGAAACCGCTCGATTGGCTCGCCGCACCCCGCCCAGATACCTGCATTGGTACCTCGCGCTCGCCCTGGCCTGTGCCGCCGCTCTCGTGATCCAACTCACGATCACCGTGGAAGGGCTACGTGCTCGCATTGCAGAGGACCGCAGGGCTGACTGGGTGCTCCAACCGGGCATGTACGTTCCAGCCTTCAACGGTCCGAATGCGACAGGCGACTCAGTCGCCGTAGGGCATTCGCTTGATGGAGATCGGGTCGTCATCGCGCTCCTCTCTGTTTCTTGCGAATTCTCGGAAAGGTCGTTGGTGCAATGGCAGGCCTTGGCCACCTCAGGCGTCCGCGTCGTGGGAATCGTCGTAGATGATGATGCGGATCTCGTGAGTTTCGCAGCAGCACACAAGCCGACGTTTCCCCTGGTGTCGTTCCCGGATAAGAGGTTGCACTGGTTATACCGTACTGCGGTGGTCCCACAAACCATCGTGATTGACGCGGGTGGGCAGATCCTGCACTCCCATACGGGTGAGGTGACCGCGGGAGAAGTCCTTGATTCGCTGCGCGCTATCGCACAGCAAACTCCACCCCTTGGGAGTTCCGCGTCCAGTTTCCCCAACACTTCACGGGAGGATGTACCATGGAGAGGTCTTCGTTGCCATGGAGTTGGTCGCTCTTTGGCCTTCTGATCACCGTGGCCCTGGGATTCGGCGTTGCGAACGCCGGACCCTCCGCCATCGAGGAGTGCCTCGATGCCCCTCCCGATTTTCTGGGTGAATGCCTGAGTGGGACTCCGGGTGATGTCGCATGCCAGACCAAATGCGAGTTCCACCAAGGCTGGAAGGGTATCTGCTACCAGGACAATCCGGCTCCCGCTCCGCGATGCTGCGTTTGCATCCTGTGATCCGAGGGGGGGGGCGACGTCAGCGTCGTGGGCTATCCAGCCGTGTGGCGCGGGCATGCGTCTTGTGGCCGGTGGTATGGGCCGGGGCCCTGGACGCTCAGCAACCCACAGGGGGAGTGGTCACGGGGCAGGTTACCACGGTTGAATCCGGTCAACCCGTCGTCGGAGCACTCGTCTCAATCGAGGGTTCGCCGCTTCGGGTGCTGTCTGGTGTGGACGGTCATTACAGGATCGCTCACGTTCCGGCTGGCCCTCAATCTCTCAGGGTCGAGATGCTGGGCTACGCTGTCGTGCGTCTCCCGATCAACGCTGCCCCGGGATCCGTGCTGGAGCGCAATGTCGAGCTGGCGGTAAGCGCCCTGCAGGTGGACGGTGTCACGATTACGGCAGACCCGGTCGGGCGTGCGCGTGGAGAGCTCGGAACCGCCACGGTGATTGATCGTGCCGCCATCCAGTTCAGGACGGCTACGAGCCTCGCGGGTATCCTGGAACTCGTGCCCGGTGTTCCCGTCCAGCCTCCCGGGATTGACGGGATCCAACAGATCGCGTTGCGCTCTGTGCCCACCGCTGGCCTAGGTGCCGATGCCCTGGGAGCTGGAGCCGGCAATCTTGCCTCGGCGGGTACGCTGATCGTGCTGGACGGCGTGCCCATGTCGAACAACGCGAATCTGCAGTCCCTCGGTCCGCGCGGGGAACTACCCGTTCCGAGCAGTGCTGGAGGAGGCGTCGACCTGCGACGGATCCCGGCTGCGACGCTCGACCGGGTGGAAGTCATCCGGGGAATCCCCTCTGCTCGCTATGGGGACCTCACGCAAGGGGCGATCGTGGTGGATACCCGTGCAGGTGTCGTTCTTCCCGAGGCATTTGTCCGACGGGATCAGCATACCACCCAATTCGGGTTCGGGGCGGGCACCCCGGTGGGCCGGTCGCATATCCTGACCGGGTTCGCCGATCTCACTCGAACGCTTCTTGCACCTGGCCAACGCGAGGATCACTCCACCCGGGCCGCCGCCCAACTTTCCCATCGCCTGCTGATCGAGGGATCCGAGCAGACCACGCTGGACTCTCGCTTGGAGTACTTCCAGCTCGAACGCGATGTGCCCGAGATCGCGGAGCTCGCCCTCGGCGCCTCGTCCTCGAGCCGTGACACCGGGCTCCGACTCTCCAGCCGCTTTCGGACCGCATCGGACGACGGGAACAGCTGGGAGATCGCCACTTCGATCGATCGCCAATGGCAACGTGCTTCGCGGAGTCAGCAGCGGCAGCGAAGCGCGCTTCCCTTCACCGATCGGCTGACGGAGGGGCGCGCGATCGGGCGCTTCATCGGCGGGCCCTATATCGCCGAGCTCGCGATCGAGGGGGACCCCTGGTTCCATTTCGGGCGGGTCGAGCACGCGCGGCGTCTCAATCTCCTCGGTGCCCAACACGACCTTCACCTGGGGCTGGAGTGGCGGAGGGAGTGGAACACCGGCAACGGATACCTGTTCGACATGGAGTTCCCCCCGCAGGTCACCTTCAATGGCGTGGAGGGCTTCGACCGTCCGCGACGATTCTCCGACCTTCCCGCCCTGGCCACATCTGCCCTGTATGCGGACAATCGGATGGCGTGGCACCTCGGAGCCGCGCGATATCTGTCGCTGCAAGCTGGCATGCGGATGGACGTGCTTCATGAGCCGGGCGGGTGGACCACCGGTGTACGCGATATCGCCATCCAGCCCAGGCTCAACGTCGAGTTCAGTCCCTCGTCCGCGCTGCGACTCCGGGCTGGCTGGGGAACCACGGCCAAGCTCCCGACGATGGCCGACCTCGCCCCGGGACTCCAGTACCACGACATCGTGAACGTGAACTGGTTCACGGACGATCCTGCCGAGCGCCTGGCCGTCGTCACCACCACGATTCTCGATCCGACCAATCCGGATCTCGGGATCTCTCGTGGATCGAAGGCGGAGTTCGGTGTGGAGCTCAGCCTGGGACCGACCGGGTCGGGGTTGTCCGTGGTGGCGTTTGACGACCGAATCCACGACGGCATCGGACTCCGGCTCAACCCGGTACATCTGGTGCGAGAGCATTTTCAGCTCCGGGACTCCACCATCGGTACAGGTCGCCCGCCCGAGATTCTCGAACCTGCCTTCGCCGTTGACAGCGTTCCGGTGCTGCTTCTGCGCCCCCACAACATGATCGACGTCCGGACCTATGGCGTCGAGGCGACCCTGGCACTTCCGGAAGTCAGGGCGCTCCGCTCGAAGGTCGACATCCAGGGCGCCTGGATCCGCTCCGAAGTCCGGTCGGAGGGCATGGAGGTTGTCCAGAGTCGCTTCGAGACCTTCCAGTTGGAGCCCACCATACCCCGGACCCCCTACTGGCAGCCGTCAGAGCGGTTCGGAGACCGGCTGATCCTCAACTACCGGATCGCCTATCAGGAGCCCGCGATCGGATTGGCCATCACGGCGTCGGTGCAGCACACCGCCCATGAATCCACCCGCCGGGCCGCAGATATCGATTCCCTTTCCTTCTCCGGGTATATCACCCGGGGCGGTGAGGTGGTGCCGGTGGCTGCGTCGGAACGAGGACGAGCCGAGTACCACGACTTGCAGCTTCCCCGCAACGTGAATACCGAGCGTCGCCACACGATTCCGGACTGGCTCCTCTCCCTCCAGGTCGCCAAGACGCTTCCCCACGACGGACGCATCTCCTTCTTCGCCTTCAACCTGCTCGACCGCCTGGGTCGGGTGGCATCGACCACCACATCCATCGGGCGCAGTCATCCCCCCATGCGCTTTGGCCTCGAGCTCACGGTCGTGCTCGGGGCGTGGTTCCGATGAGGGCGATGCTGGGCAGTTTCGTCATGGCGCTCACACTGATGCTCGGTGTCCCGCCCGAGGCCGCCTCGCAGCAGCTGCCGGGGGCGCCCACCCCGTCGGCCCGTCAAGGTGAGTGGAGCAGCCTCGATACCCCTCGGGACATCGAAGTGGGTCGGGCGCTCACCTGGCGGTGGTTGCCCGGACTCCTGTCCGCACCCCGGCCACTCGCGGCGCCCTCGATGCCCGAGAATGTCGCGGGACTTCCCCGCGTGATCAGTGAAGGTCATACCACCCTGGCGGTGGGCCGGAGCTCGCATGACGGGGAGTATCGACGCCCGCTGGCGCCGGGATCGCTCGCACAGTGGCGAGTGGCGGCGTCCGGAGAGAGTCCGCTGGGAGACGCCGCCGCCTTCATCGGCCGCATACTCTTCGAGCAGACACACATGGACCCGGGGGGCCATTCGATCCTGAACGATCCGTATGCCGCGTCGCCCTTCACCCTCCTGGATACCCTCGTCACACCGTCCCGACACCAGACGATCCGGGTGGAGGGAGCGGGTGCCCGCGCCGTAGGCCCCCTCCACGCGGGACTCGCGCTCGGGTTTGAAGCCCGCAACGCGCACTCCACCCTCGCCCGGATCCCGCGAATCAGTCGACTGTCACGCCCTGCCGCGACTCTGGGAGTCGACCTCCCGATCTCGCGCGACGGCTCCCTGGTGGTGGGAATGCTGGCGCGCTGGGCCGGTGAATCGGAAACGCTCAACATCGTGCCGGTCTCCGGCGCGACCCTGGTGGTCCGGACCCTCGGCTACCAGGCCCCCGACCAGGTGCTGCTGGCACCCGGGTTGGGATTTCAGTACTTCCGGCGGGAAGTGGACGAGCGCGGCCTTGGCGCGACGCTCGCAGGCCGCCGTGGTCAGTGGTCCTGGCACGCCCTCGGAGAGCGCAACCGCGTGCACGAGCGTGTGCGCCGAGAGAATCGCAGTGACGCTCCCACCGAGGACTGGGACGCCGCCCTCACCCGTGTGGTGGCAGGCATCCACGTCATGGATGCCGCTGGCGCGCTCGGCTTCACCGCGCGGGGCGAGTGGGTGCAGGTCGAGGGTACGGGGGCACGCGCGCCGAACGACTCCGTGGCCCGTCCGGTCATCTACCACGCCGACGAGCAGCGAGTGGGACTGCTCCTGGAGCTCCGCCATGCGCCCCTACCCTCATCCTGGTCGATGCGAGGCACGCTCGAGGTGGCCGAGGAACGGCGTGACCGCGGCGATCCCGAGCCGGCGCTGCTGCGTTCGTCGGTTCGCGGGCGCACGTGGCGGGCAGGGGGAGAACTTGCTCATCGTGTCCATGACGAGGTCCGGCTCGCGGCGGGCTACTGGTTGTCCCGCTACTCTGCAGACGGGGCGGCACCCGTGCCGGGGGCCTTTCCCCCCACCCTGCGTCCGTGGGTGGGAGGCGAGCTGGCGCACGCCGCGTCCCCCACCACAGGCCACACCCTCACCCTGGTCGGGGACTACCGGCGCACCGAGCAACTGCGTTTCCAGCTGGCCGCCTCGTGGAGCTCGGTCACCGCGCGCGAGGGGGCGATCCGCAACCCGCTGCGGCCCTCCGGCTCGCGTGGTCTCTGGACCGTGGAGCTGCGCACCCTGTTGCGGTAGTCCCCCCCGTAGGGTCAGTCGCGCTCGAAGGCCGCGTCAAAGGCCGCCGCGGACGGCGGGAAGTCCATGGCGCGGACGGCACGGCAAGCCTCGGCCGCCCCATGCTCGCGCTCCATGCCGGAGTCCTCCCACTCCACGGACAGCGGGCCGACGTAACCGATTCGATTCAGTTCTCGCACGATCGGCTCGAAGGGCACCCGGCCACGGCCGACCGAGCGAAAGTCCCAGAAGCGGTCGGGATGCCCGAAGGGCAGGTGCCCGCCAAAGACACCCGCCGGTGTCGGAACGTCGCTCCACCACACGTCCTTCATGTGCACGTGATGGATGCGGTCGGCAAAGCGACGGATGAACTCCACGCAGTCCACACCCTGATAGGCAAGGTGGCTGGGGTCATAGTTGAAGCCGAAGGCCGAACGTCGGCCCAGCGCCTGGAGCGTTCGCGCGGCCGACGCGATATCGAAGGCGATCTCGGTCGGATGGACTTCCAGGGCAAAGCGCACGCCGACCTCATCAAAGACGTCGAGGATCGGGTGCCAGGCCTGCGCAAAGTCCTCGAAGCCCCGCTCGATCGACGCCTCGGTCACGGGGGGGAATGAATAGAGCAGGTGCCAGATCGGCGATCCGGTGAAGCCGTTGACCACCCCCACACCAAGGCGAGCGGCGGCGCGGGCCGTGGCCTTCATCTCGTCGGCGGCACGGGTGCGTACCCCCCCTCGTCGCCATCCCCCCACACCCGCTCAGGCAGAATGGTGCGATGCCGCTCGTCGATCCGGTCGCAGACCGCCTGCCCCACCAGATGATTCGAGATCGCGTGACACTCCAGCCCGTGGCGTGCCAGCTGGTCGTGCTTGCGATCACAATAGTCGGGCTCCTCGAGGGCCGCGATCACATCGAAGTGGTCGCCCCAGCACGGGCCGCCAACGGGTTCCAACCACATCATTGGATCATCTGCTCGTGCCATTGCCGCCACTTCGAGAGCAACGCGCCATCGCCCACATCCTCGGCGCACTCGACGACAAAATCGAGTTGAACCGGCGGATGAGCGAGACGCTGGAGGCCATGGCCCGGGCGCTGTTCAAGTCGTGGTTCGTGGACTTCGATCCGGTGCGCGCGAAGATGGACGGTCGGTGGCAGCCCGGTGAGTCGCTACCGGGACTCCCTGCAGATCTTTACGACCTGTTTCCAGACCGGTTGGTGGAGTCCGAGCTGGGGCAAGTGCCGGAGGGGTGGCAGCTGGCGCCGCTAAGCGAGATCGCCTCCGTGACGCGGAACTCCGTGAAGCCACAGTCGCACCCGAACGAGGTCTTCGCCCACTACAGTATCCCCGCCTTCGATGACGGGCGCACGCCGGTGTCCGAAGCAGGAGAGGCGATCAAGAGCAATAAGTACCTGGTTGGACCCCATTCCATCTTGGTGTCGAAGCTCAACCCCCGGCTGCCGCGGATTTGGCTGCCGGCCGCTGCGGATGGACAACGGGCGATCTGCTCGACCGAGTTCCTCGTCACAGAACCGGCCAACGTGGGACCTGCTCGAACTCCCCCTCGATCCCACCCACGACGGCCTTCCCACCCGGAGGTAGCGGCCGCACCGGCAGCCACACCCCGACCACGGTTGCGGCGCGAGCCACTCCGCCACACTCTGTCCCCCCCGACCACCCCTCCGGATGGAGTTCCCCATGCGCTCGCGCTTCACCCGCATCCGCCCCGGCTTCGCTCGCGGGCATGTCTCCACTCTCGTCGCCGCGGTGATGCTCCTGCTGGCGGCACCCGCCGGGCTGCACGCCGCCCAGATCGATGACGCCCGTCTCGAGGCGCTGAAGGTCGAGGCGCAGGCGTCGGTACGCGACAACGCCGGGATGGTCCAGGAGATCATCGACATGCTCTTTTCCTTCGGGGAGTTGGGCATGCAGGAATTCGAGACGCAGCGCTACCTCACCGACCTCCTCGCGGCCGAGGGCTTCGAGATCGAGCTCGGGGTGGCCGGAATGCCCTCGGCGTGGACAGCCCGCTGGGGGTCGGGGAGCCCGGTGATCGCCCTCGGCTCCGACGTGGACGGGATCCCGAAGTCCAGCCAGAAGCCGGGCGTCGGCTACCACGAGGCAATCCTCGATGGAGCCCCGGGGCACGGCGAGGGCCACAACTCGGGTCAGGCCGTCAACATCGTGGCCGCCCTGGCAGTGAAAGACATCATGGAGCGGGAGGGACTGCCGGGCACGCTCCTCATCTGGCCGGGGATCGCCGAGGAGCAGGTCGCGGGGAAGGCCTACTTCGTGCGCGACGGTGTCTTCGACGGAGTCGACGTGAACCTCTTCACCCACGTCAGCTCCAACTTCGGGGTCTCGTGGGGGCAGGCCGGAGGCAACGCCCTCTGGTCGGTGCAGTTCCGCTTCGCCGGCGAGTCGGCGCACTCCGCGGGCTCTCCCTGGCGCGGCCGTTCGGCCCTCGACGCGGCAATGCTGATGGCGCAGGCGTGGGAGTTCAAGCGCGAACACCTGCAGCCCGCGGCCCGGTCCCACTACGTGATCGTCGACGGCGGCGATCAACCCAACGTCGTCCCGGCCTCGTCCACCATCTGGTTCTACTTCCGCGAGCGGGATTACGAACGGACGAAGGAGATGTACGACGCCGCCGTGAAGATGGCTGAAGGGGCCGCCCTAATGACGGGCACCCGGATCGACACGATCATGACGGTGGGGGCGGCGTGGGGACGCCACTTCAGCCGCCCGGTGGCCGAGGCCACCTACGCCAACATCCAGGCGGTGGGACTCCCGGAGTGGAGCGAGGCCGATCAGGCGCTGGCCCGGGGACTCCAGGAAGAGCTGGGGGTCAACGTGCGGGGGTTGGCGACCTCGATCGGCGAATTGCAGGGCCCGGTCGACCTCTCCCGCTCGCTCGGCGGGGGCTCGGACGATATCGGCGACGTCTCGTGGAACATGCCCACCGTCACACTCCGCTACCCCTCCAACATTCCGGGCGGCCCCGGCCACAACTGGGCCAACGGCATCTCGATGGCCACCCCGATCGCGCACAAGGGAGCCCTGGCGGGCGCCGAGGTGCAGGCGCGGACCCTCCTCGACCTGATCACGAACCCCGAGCTGGTGGAAGAAGCCTGGGCGTACTTCAACGACGTGCAGACCGCCGAGACCGAGTACATTCCGTTCATCACCGAGCACGATGAGCCCGCGATCTGGCTCAACGAAGAGATCATGGCGCGGTGGCGGCCGCTGATGCGCGAGTTCTACTACGACCCTTCGCGCTTCGACAACTACCTCGAGCAGCTCGGTATCGAGTACCCGACGCTACGGCGGCGGCCGGTGAGCGACGATGACGCCGCTGCGGTCGGTCCTGCTGCGACTGCCGACCGGCCTCCGGCGGACGCCGGCACCGGGGCGGGTGGCTGACGCTCGCGATGAGCCGCTGCGCGATGGCGTCGCGATAGGCGCGGCGAGGTCGAGCTCACACCCGTAGCACGGCGCGGAATCCGCGCGCAGCGTAGTACGAGTCGGCCCCGTTGTGGTAGAAGAAGACGCGGCCGAACCGGTGGTCGCCGAAGAGGGCACCCCCGAGGTCGCGCATATCGGGGGGCGTCCTGACCCAGCTCGACGTCTTCGTGTCGACGGGACCGAGCGCCTGCAGCGCCCGGTACTGGTCTTCATCGAGGAGTTCGACCCCCATCGCCGCGGCCATTTCCCCGGCGCTGCTTTCGGGCTTGTGTTTCTTGCGGGCCTCGCGCGCCGCGCCGTCGTAGCAGACGCTCCGGCGACCCTTCGGGCTCTCCGGCGCGCAGTCGAAGAAGAGCACCTCTCCCGTCGCTTCGTCCCTGCCGACCACATCGGGTTCGCCCCCGGTGCGCTCCATCTCGGCCAGCGACCACATCGCGTCGGTCGCCTGGTCGAGCCGAGCCCGCACGGCGTCCCACTCCAGATCGGGATGACGCACCATGTGATCGTGAAAGCGGCGCTCGAGCACCTCGATCAGCGCCGCGCGGTCGTCGGCATCCAGACTCCGCTTCGCGTCAGCTGCCATGGCTTCTTCCCTCCCGACTGACGTAGGGTCGGCGGGGTTCCAGCACTCCCCCGCCCTCCCCCAAGCATCCCACACCCCAGCCCCGGTGCGCAAGGCGAGGGCAATCCGGCGTCTGCCGCCCGGCGCTGACGCTCGACCCGCCATTCACCGATCGAGAGCTCGCTGGCAACCTGACGAATGGTTCGCACTTCCAACCCACTCAATCGCGCCACGACCCTCTGGCCCGGCCGCAGCTGATCCAGGACCTCGGCGACCATGGTGCGCAACTCGGCAAGCCGCGGGCAACATCGCCGATCTCGGCTCTCCACCATCGACGACTGTAACGCTCTTGCCCGTGTCAGCCGTGGTCCGTTTACGTGCCACGCTTCGCCTTCGCCTGGCGGCACCGGCGGCACCCGCGGCGCGTGCGGTGCCGTCAGCAACGGCCGAGCGGAGTCAGGCATGCGAATCGTAGCCCGGAAGATGTTTGAATGGGCCGAGCGGGACGGCCTGATGCGAGTGCGGGATGGGCGCGAAGGAGGCGGGAACGTGCGGTGGACGAGTGAGCTTGACCCCGGAGCGTGGAGATGGTAGCGTGGAATATATTACAACACTGTCCGGTGGGGGTCTGGTTGCGCCGATCACCCACCGGACCTCCTCGACACGGAGGGCGCCATGATGGGGTTCGCGCGGATGGGCGCTTTCTTGAGAGGTGCGGTGCCGCTTGCGACCGCCACGCTCATTTCCACCGGGTACGGCTTCGCGCTGGATCGCGAGGGCGAGTTCGAGGAGACTGGGCGCGAGCTGCCGGCGTTCGTGGGAGGCACCCTTCTCCTCGATCCCCTCCCGACAGCATGGGGATCCCCATGCGTCGACTGCACCGTGTGCGGTATCTCCGGCCACAAGGCCTACGGGGGCGACGAAACCTCGTGGTTTGAGCGAGGGTTCGGCGAGCACTCATCGTGCTTGGAAACGGGCAGTTGCGGTTTCCACCATCCGCCCACCTGCATGGTCTCGAAGCAGGAGGAGCAGCAAGAGCTCCTGGAAGTACTTGAGGATTTGAGGGCTTCTCTCCTTGCAGCTGACTGGGCGAGCGTGAGGGCGTTGATCGAGCGTCGACCGGCCTGGGTACGATACAACGCCGCCAGGGGTGCCATCCAGGCGCTCGGATGCCATGATCGGGTACTCATGCACATCCCGGTATCCGAAACTTTCCTGACGCAGCAGTAGCCCAGGGAAGGTGAGGTGTCGGCCGCCATGATCCGCCCCGTTGTCGCCGCCGCGCTTCTGGCCTGCTTCACGGCTGGAGGCACATCGGCGCAGTGTGACCGGTGCGAGATTGTCATCGAGCGGACAGCCACGCTCGGTGACGACGAACGGGGGCCCATCGGCCCCATCGCCACGCTCGCGACCTTCGCCGACGGTCGGATCGCTTTTTCGTACGATGCCGCCGATGCGGAGATCATGATCTTCGAGCGAGATGGCCGCTTCGTCCAACGGGTGGGCCGGAGGGGCCAGGGTCCGGGTGAGTTCACATCCATCCGCTTCCTCAGAACGGCGGGCGATGGGTTCGCGGCCATCGATGGCGCCCAGCGTCGAATCACCGTCTTCGGTCCCGAGTTGGACGTCCGGTGGACCGTTCCCACCCAACTCTACGTGCTGGGCGACGTTCTCCCGCTCGCGGACTCGGTCATCGTCCTGAATGGCGTGGATCCGAGACCGGACGCCGTGGGTCCTCTTCTCCACGTGGTCACGCCGTCGGGCGTTTCGGCGCGGTTTGGAGCCGACCCCGAAGGCTTCCGTTTCGACCAGGAGTTCGGGATGGGACGACGGCTGGCGCGTTCGCCAGGCGGGTTCTGGGTCGCGCGCACCACCCGGTACCTGATCGAGGAGTACACCCCGAGTGGCGAACGCCTGCGGGCGGTCGAGCGAGATGTGGACTGGTTCCGTCCCCATCTCACCGCGCCCACCCCGCCGGGTCCGGACGGACCGACACCGTTCATCGTGGACGTGCAGGAGGAAGGGGGACTTCTTTGGGTGCTCGTGGCCGTGGCGGATCGCGATTGGTCGAGAGCAGCGGTTCAGACGACCGAGGGTCCCGCGTTGGGAGTCGGGAATCGGAACGGCTTCTTTGACACAGTGATCGAGGTCCTGGATCCGGGCAGTGGTCGGGTCGTGGCATCGACCCGGGTGGACCAGCTTTTCGAGGGCTTCCACGCGGCAGGGGCGGTCTCGTCCTACGAAGAGGTCGGCGGAATCCAACCCCGGATCACCCTCTGGAGTCTGGGACTGCGTGAGTCCTCTCGGCAGTGAGTCGAGCACCCTCACGCGACCCACACAGCCACAACCACACGTTGCTCGAGCGGACTACCGCGACGCTCTCCTTCATGGCCGCCGGGATGCCGCGGCAGTCGTCTCCGCGCTCCGGCGCGAGCGCCTG
>CAYORZ010000012.1:0-4747 GCA_964406485.1 uncultured Gemmatimonadaceae bacterium
TCACGCCGATGTTTTCCTGCGAATGGTCGAGAGCATCGAGCGCTACGAGGACAGCCTCGTGCGGAAGGACGAGGCCCTCACCCGCGAACTCGAGGTGCGGGCCGCCGGGCTGAAGGCGCTCGCGTCGCGGCACGCCCTCGACACCCTACAGGCGGTGCGCGAATCGATGGGCGGACGGGGCTACCACGCCGACAACCGACTCGGACGGCTGCGCGCCGACACCGACATCTTCACGACCTTCGAGGGCGCGAACGTCGTCCTCCTGCAGCTCGTCACGAAGGGTCTCCTCACCCGCTTCCAGGAGCAGATGGGCGACCTCCGCCTCTGGAGCGTGGTCCGCTACCTCGCCGACCGGGCCCAGACGCGGGTGGCCGAGCTGAATCCGGTGATCGTGCGGCGCGACGACGAGGAACACCTGCGCGACCCCGACTTCCACCTCGCCGCCTTTCGCTACCGGGAGGAGCGGCTCCTCGGCTCCGTGGCCCGCCGCCTCAAGGGGCGGATCGACGACGGGATGGACTCCTTCGACGCGATGAACGCAGTCCTCGACCACGTCGTCACCCTGGCCCGCGCGCACACGGAGCGGCTGCTGCTCGAGGCTTTCCTCGACGGCGTCACCCGGGCCCCGACCCCCGGAATCTCGGAGTCGCTGCGCACCCTGGCCGCCCTCTTCGCCCTCTCGCGGCTCGAAGAAGACCGCGCGTGGTTTCTCGAGGCCGGCTACTTCGAGGGGAGGAAGAGCGAGGGGATCCGGGCGCAGGTCAATGCCCTCTGCGGTGAAGTGGCCGAGCAGGCAGTCCTTCTGGTCGACTCCTTCGGGATTCCGGACGACGTTCTGGCCGTCCCCGACGGCCTCTGAGATTCGCCCTACATCTCCGGGACCGCGCGGCCGACACTTTCACCGAACGATCCCAGCCCCATCCATGCGGAGGAACGGGGGATGCTTGCACGACGCCTGATGCTGGTCTGCGCCGCGATGCTCGTGGCCGCGCCCCTCACTGCCCAGGAGGGGGAACACCGCTGGTCCGATGACCGTCCCGACGCCCTGGCCCCGCCCCGTGCCGGAGGGGGCGGGGTGGTGCCCGCCGGTGCCTTCCGGATCCAGTACGCCTTCACGAACACTCGCTTCTCGGGACTCCGCCTGGGGACGGAGGAGGTGACCCCGAGCGAGGTGCTCGGCTACTACGCGGCCACCCCTTTCGAGCGGCGGGACCGGATCCACCGCGGCGTCCTCTCGATCGGGGTCAGCCGCGGCCTCACCCTGCGGGTCGATGCCCACTGGGCCGACCGGACCCGCGACATCACCGACGAGGAGTTCTTCATCACCACGTCGGCCTCGGGCGTGGGCGATGTCGGGGTCGAGGCCC
Organism: uncultured Gemmatimonadaceae bacterium; assembly: GCA_964406485.1. Classification (GTDB taxonomy): domain Bacteria; phylum Gemmatimonadota; class Gemmatimonadetes; order Longimicrobiales; family Gaopeijiaceae; genus Gaopeijia. The sequence continues at coordinate 1,368 of CAYORZ010000012.1, forward strand.
TCTTCTCGGTGCACGAGGGGAGCGCGACGCGGGTGCTGCTCAGCGCCGGTGCCCAGCTTCCCGTGGGAAGCATCGAGGAGCGGGGCGACCTCCTCGCCCTCCGCGACCAGCTGCTCCCCTTCGAGATGCAGCCCGGCGCAGGGTCGGTCGCGGTGGTGCCGGGGGTCCAGGCCGAGACGCAGAACGCCTCCGGGACGGTGGGGGCGCAGGTCAGGGCCCACCTCCGCGTCGCCGACAACGACCGGGGCTACCGCCTCGGCGACCAGGTGACCGCCCACGGCTGGATCGGCTACCGGCTGAACGACCACGTGGCGGTGACGAGCGGCGTGATCGCCGAGAGCTGGGGAAGCATTCGCGGCGTGCCGACCGATGTCACGATCGGGCGCGACCCCGGCGAGGACCCCGTCTTCAGCGGAGGATCACGCGTCGAGGTGCCCCTCGGGCTGAACATCCTGATTCCCACCGGGGCCTTCGCGGGCCACCGGGTGAGCATGGAATTCGGCTGGCCGGTGCACCAGCGGTACGACAACTACCACCTGGCCACCGACTGGAGCTTCACCCTGGGGTGGGCGAAGACCTTCTGACCTCGACGAGGTGGTAGCGGCGCTTCCCCTTGCGCAGCACGAGGAAACGGCCGTCGATGAAGTCCTCCCGGGACACCCGGGTGGCGATATCGTCGACGCGCTCGCCGTTGAGGTAGACCCCCCCGCCCTCGATCGCGCGCCGGGCATCGCCCCGCGACGTGGCGAGGTCGGAGGCGGCGAGGATCTCGAGAAGGTCGACGGGACCGTCGGCGAGTTGCGCCGCGGCGAGGCTCGACGAGGGAACGTCGGCGAAGATCTCGGCGATGTCGTCGGCCGAGAGTCCGGCGAGCGTGCCACCGAAGAGGGCCTCGGTGGCGAGCCGGGCGCGGCGCAGTCCCTCGGCGCCATGGACCCGCCCCGTCACCTCGTCGGCGAGTGCCGTCTGGGCGGTACGAAGGTGCGGCGCCTGGGCCGACTCCTCTTCCAGCGCCTCGATCTCGTCGCGCGACATCAGGGTGAAGTAGCGCAGGAAGCGTCCGACGTCGGCGTCGGGCACGGTCACCCAGAACTGGTAGAAGCGGAAGGGGGAGGTCCGCGCCGGGTCGAGCCAGACCGTCCCCGCCTCGGTCTTTCCGAACTTGGTGCCGGCCGCGGTGGTGACGAGGGGCGCGACGGCCCCGAACGCCTCCCCCCCGGCCGCCCGCCGCACGAGATCGATCCCCCCCGTGATGTTGCCCCACTGGTCGCTCCCCCCCATCTGCACGCTGACCCCGTCTTCGCGGTAGAGGTGGAGGAAGTCGGCGGCCTGGAGGAGCTGGTAACTGAACTCGGTGAAGCTGATGCCCTGCTCGTCGTCCTCGATGCGGCGGCGGACGGCCTCCTTGCGCAGCATCGCGTTGACCGGAAAATGCCTCCCGATGTTGCGGAGGAAGTCGAGCACGGACGTTCCGCCCAGCCAGTCCAGGTTGTTGCGCATACGGGCCGGGTTGGTCGTCGTCTCGAAGTCCAGGAAGTGCTCGAGTTGCGCCCGGATTCCGGCCACGTTGGCCTCGACCGCCTCGGCGGTGATGAGCGGGCGCTCCTGGCTCTTGCCCGACGGATCGCCGATCAGCCCGGTCGCCCCGCCCACGAGGGCCACGGGGTGGTGCCCCGCCCGCTGCAGGTGCACGAGCATCATGATCGGGAGCAGCGAGCCGACGTGGAGGGAATCGGCGGTCGGGTCGAACCCGATGTAGACGCCGCGGGGCGCCCGGGCGAGGTGTTCGGCGGTTCCCCGGGTGGAGTCCTGGAGAAGCCCGCGCCAGGCGAGCTCGTCGAGTACGGACATGGGCGTCGGTCCCGGATCGGGGGTCGGTGGGAATCGGGGCCGGGGAATCCGGCCACGCCCCGAACCCTACCGAGCGATCCCCGGCGGTCAAGGGAGTACCACGACACCGTCCTCCACGGAGGACACCGGCCGGCTGCACCGCGCCGGGGTGCCCGGCGCCGCTCGGCCTGACAACCTGCTGTCGGACAAGGACTTCGGCACGACGAAGCCCGCCGGGGTGGTGCTGGCACTGCCCTTGCTCTTCCCGGTGGACACGAATTCGGTGATGACGCTGGCCGGAGGTGCACGATGAACCGTCGTCGGTGGGAGTGGAGGGCAGGTGTGGTGGGGGGGATGCTGGCGTTGCTCGCCGCCTCGGCCCCCCTCGAAGGGCAGTGGCGCGAGGTCGAGCGCGACCGCCGGCCCCGGGAACGGGCGTCGCTGCCGTCGGCCTACCTGGGCATCGGCTTCGTCGCGGCCAACCCGACGGGCGAGTTCGGCATGGCCGTCGATGACGCCTTCGGCGTCGACCTCGAGGGGCGGTTTCCCCTCTCGCGCTCGGGACCGTTGTCCCTCCGGGTGGACGGCGGATTCCTGGTCTACGGCCACGAGCGCCAGTCGATGTGCTTCCCCCTCCCGGTGGGCTGCCGGGTCGGGGTCGACCTCAACACCTGGAATACCATCGCCTTCGTCGGGGTGGGACCCGAGATCACCGTCCCGGGGTCGGTGCGCCCCTACGTGAACGGGTCGGTGGGCCTCACCTGGTTCCTCACGAGGTCGTCGCTCTCCGGGGCGGACGACCACGATTCGAGCTTCAACACCACCAACTACTCGGATTGGGTGACGTCGCTGCGGGCGGGCGCCGGCGTGCGCTTCCGGATCGCGGGCTCCGAGCGGCGTCCGGTCCTCCTCGACGTGGGCGCCCAGTATCACCGCAACGGGGTGGCGAACTACCTCCGGGAGGGCGACATCGTCGACTACCCCGACGGCACCATCGAACTCTTCCCCCGGCGGAGCGAGACGAATCTGGGGACCTTCCGCGTGGGGGTCTCCTTCGGCCTGGGGGGTGGACCGGACGAGGACCGGAGTCGCGACCGCCCGGCCGGACGGCGCGGCTGGTAGAGGGGAGCGCGGGGGCGTCGTGCATCGGAGGGCGATGGGCTATCCTGTCTGCGGACTTCACCCTGTCAGGAGAGCACGCCGGTGCGGAGGACCCCGAATCCCACGACGAGCGAGTGGGCAGCCTGGCTCCAGGCAGCCCGGCCGCGGACCCTCCCTGCGGCCGCCGCCCCGGTCTTCATCGGAGCGGGGCTGGCGGCCCTGCGGGACGGCTTCGCCCTCCTGCCCGCCCTCGCCGCCCTCGTCGGGGCGCTCCTCATCCAGATCGCGACCAACCTCGCGAACGACTACTACGACTTCATCCGCGGCGGCGACACCGCCGAGCGGGTCGGGCCGACGCGCGTCACGCAGGCGGGACTGATCGCACCCGGGCGGGTGCGGCGGGCCATGCTCCAGGTCCTCACGGCGGCGGCGGTGGTCGGCGTCTACCT
>CAYORZ010000012.1:4757-14050 GCA_964406485.1 uncultured Gemmatimonadaceae bacterium
GTGACGGCCACCGCGGGGGGGTGGCCGATGGCGGTCATCGGGGTGGTCTCGCTGGTGCTGGCGGTGGCGTACACCGGAGGGCCCTTCCCGCTGGCCTACCACGGTCTGGGCGACCTCTTCGTCTTTCTCTTCTTCGGACTGGTCGCGGTGGGGGGCACCGTCTGGGTCCAGCAGCACAGCTGGCCGCTCGAGGCCCTCTGGGCGGGCGCGGGGATCGGGGCGCTGAGCACGGCGATCCTGGTCGTGAACAACCTGCGCGACGTCCCGACCGACCGGGCCGCCGGCAAACGCACCCTGGCCGTGCGGATCGGGGTGCCGGCCTCGCGGATCGAATACCTCCTGCTCGTCGTCTTCGGTCTCGCCGTTCCCCTGGTGGGCATCCGCGCCTTCGGGTGGCCCGCCGCCACGGCCGCCACCCTCGTGATCGCCCCCCTCGCCGTGCGGCCGATCCGGCGCGTCTTCACCTTCACCGCACCCGCCGACCTCCTCCCCGCCCTCCCCGAGACGGCCCGCCTGGTGGCCCTCTACGGGGTGCTCCTCGGCCTCACCCTGGCCTTCGGCGCATGACCGACTTCATGGGGCCAGCGGTGCGCCGTCACCCCGACGCGGTCGCGGCCGACGACGGAAAGCGGGAGTGGAGCTGGGCCGCCCTCGACGCCGAAGCGACGGAGTGGGCCGGGCGGCTGAGGGCAGCCGGCACCATGGAGGGCGAGTCGGTGGCGCTCCTCCTCCCCCCGGGACTCGATGCTCTCGCGGCGCTGCACGGCGCCTTCCGGACCGGAGCGCTCGTCGCCCCCCTCCACCCCTCCCTCACCCCTCCCGAGCGGGCCGACGCCCTGGAGGCGCTCGACCCCGTCGCCCTGGTCGACGCCACGGGCGTGCATCGCCGCCGCGCCGCTCACCCCGCCGGTGCACGCGCCGACGACGCCGTGGCGGTCCTGTGGACGTCGGGCACCTCGGGCCGGCCGCGCGGCGTGCTCATCACCGAAGGCGGGTTGCGGGCCAACACCGAAGGGGCCCGGCGCCGACTCGGACTCACCTCGGCGGACCGGTGGTACGCCTCCCTCTCGCCGGCCCACGTGGGCGGGCTCGTGCTTCTGGTGCGGGCGGCGATCCTCGGGTGCCGCCTGCACATCCCCGGCCCCTTTGCCCTCGACGACCTGGTCGCGGCGATCGACGGCGGAACGGTGACGCACGCCTCCCTCGTCCCCGCCATGCTTCGCCGGCTTCTCGAGGTGCGGGGGGAGTCCCCACCCCCTCCGACGCTGCGCTGCCTCCTGATCGGGGGAGCCGCCGCCCCCCCGGAACTCGTGCGCCGCGCCCTGGACGCCGGCTTCCCCCTGGCCCTCAGCTACGGCATGACGGAGGCGACGTCACAGGCGGCCACGGCGCCGCCCGCCGACGTCGCCGCCGATCCGACCTCGGTCGGGCGTCCGCTCCCGGGGGTCGAGGCGCGCGTCACCGCCGACGGCGCGCTGCAACTGCGGGGGCCCACGATCTCGCCCGGACTCCTCGACGGCACCCCCCTGGTCGACGCCGAAGGGTGGCTGGACACCGGCGACCGCGCCGTCTGGACCGACGACGGCCGACTGCGCATCACCGGACGGCGCAGCGACCGCATCGTCTCGGGGGGCGTGACGGTCGACGCTCGCGAAGTCGAGGCGGTGCTGCGCACCCACCCCGCCGTGGACGACGCCTGCGTCGTGGGGCTCCCCGACGAACGGTGGGGGGAACAGGTGGCGGCGCTGCTCGTGGGGACGCCCGAGCGGGAGCCCTTCGACCGCTGGATCCGCGAGCGCCTCTCTCCGGCCAAACGCCCTCGCCGGCTCCGCTCGGTGGCCGCGCTCCCGCTCAACCGCAACGGGAAAGTCGACCGGAGCGCCGTCCGCGCCCTCCTCCTCGGCTCGGTGTGAGGGACCCCCGGGGCGCGAGAGGGGTGGTGGGGGGCATGGACAGCAACGACTTCCGGGAGCTGCTCTCCCACTGGGCCTCGACCGTCGCGATCATCGCCACACGCCACCGGGAAAAGGTGTACGCGACCACCATCACCTCGTTCACCCCGGTTGCCGTCGACCCGCCGACGATCGTGGTGTCGCTCGGGGCGGGCGCGCAGGTGCTCCCCTTCCTCGCCGAAGGGGACCGCTTCGCGGTGAGCCTCCTCCACGAAGGCCAGCAGGGGGTGGCGGAAGTGTGCGCCGACCCCTTCCCGGTAGGTCCGCTTCCCTTCCCTGCCACCGGCGACCCGGTTGTCGCCGAGGCCCTCGGCCGGATGGTCTGCACCGTGCACGCCGTGGTCGCGGTTCCGGGGGCGGCCCGGCTGGTCGTGGGGCGGGTCGAGGAAGGGACGCTCGGCGACGGACGTCCCCTCCTCTGGTACCGCCGCGCCCCCGCCCGGCTGGCCGACGAATAGGGCGTCCGCACCAGGGCGCCCCCCCCGGCCTCACCCCCCGGGGTGGACGTCTCGTCCTACCAGGGGAGCCAGGGATACTGGCGAAAGTCGGGGCGGCGCTTCTCCAGGTAGGCGTTCTTCGCCTCCTGCGCCTCTTCGGTCATGTAGAAGAGGAGCGTCGCATTGCCCGCGAGTTCCTGCAGCCCCGCCTGGCCGTCGACGGCGGCGTTGAACGCGCTCTTCAGCAGTCGGATCGAGAGCGGACTCTTGTCGAGGATCTCGTTGGCCCAGCGCCATCCCTCGGCCTCGAGCTCGTCCACGGGGACGACCGCGTTCACGAGTCCCATCTCGCGCGCCTCGTCGGCCGAGTACTGGCGGCAGAGATACCAGATCTCGCGAGCCTTCTTCTGGCCGATGATGCTCGCGAGGTAGCTGGCACCGAAGCCGCCGTCGAAGCTGCCCACCCGGGGGCCGGTCTGCCCGAACACCGCGTTGTCGGCGGCGATCGTGAGGTCGCAGATCACGTGCAGCACATGCCCGCCCCCGATCGCGTACCCCGCGACGAGGGCGATCACCGGCTTCGGCATGCTCCGGATGTAGCGTTGCAGCTCGAGCACGTTCAGGCGCGGAAGGCCGTTGCCTCCCACGTACCCTGCCGACCCGCGCACCCGCTGGTCTCCTCCGGAACAGAAGGCGTACTTCCCGTCGCGGGCCGGTCCCTCGCCGGTGAGGAGCACGACGCCGATCTCGGGGTTCTCGCCGGCGTCGCGGAAGGCGTCCTGGAGTTCCAGGAGGGTCTCGGGGCGGAAGGCGTTGCGCACCTCCGGGCGGTTGAAGGCGATGCGGGCCACCCCCCCGGAGCGGCGGTAGGTGATGTCGTCATACTCCCGGACCGTCGTCCAGTCCGGTGTGGGCAGTGCGTCCGACACGTGCGTCTCCCTGGTGGGAAGGATGAGGAAGTTACGGGTGGGCCCGGCGGGCCGCCGCCACACAGCGGGCCACGGCCGCCGCATGGGCCCGGCTGTTGTCGTCGCGATCCGTGCGCACCTCGAGAACGAGCGAGCGGGTCTCCGGCGCGGCGAGGGCGGCGGCCACCTCGCCCCCCACCTCGGCGCCCGTCACCGTGCGGTGGGCGACTCCGTAGGCCGCGGCGGCACGGGCGAGATCGGCGCCGTGCGGCGTCGCGAAGTAGGGGGTGAAGGCGGGCTCCCGGTCCCGGACGGGGAGCATGTGAAAGATCCCGCCCCCGTCGTTGTTCACGACCACGAGGATCAGGCGGAGGTCGGATTCGCGGGCGGCGAGAAGTCCGTTCAGATCGTGAAGGAAGGCCAGATCACCGACCAGCGCCACCGCCGTTCGCCGTGCCCCGGCCGCTACACCGAGGGCGGTCGACACGATCCCGTCGATCCCGCTCGCCCCCCGGTTCCCGAAGACCGGGAGAGGATCGGGGCGGGCGCCACCGAAGGCGTCGACGTCGCGTACGGGCATCGAGCTCGAGACGAAGAGGGGCGTGCCGGGGGGGAGGGCGTCGACGACGGCCCGGGCGAGGTGCCCCTCGTGGAGGGGCCCGTCGAGGGCGATGGCGCCCGCGGCCCGGTCGACCGCCGTCCAGCGGGCGGTCCACTCCTCGCCGTGGCCGGACCGGTCCCCCCACCGCTCCACCACCCGCCCGAGCGTGTCGGTCGCGCACGCCCCGACCACCTGGTGGGCGAGGGCGAGGAGGTCCTTCCACCGGCGTCCCCCGTCGATCACGACCTGCGGGACGTCGCCATGCCGCTCCAGCCACCCGACGAGGGCGGCCGAGGTGGGCGACGCCCCCACCCGCACGATCCGGTCGGGGCGGAGGGCAGCAGCGGTCTCCGGGTCGCGGAGGAAGAGGTCGTGGGTGGCCACCACCGCGGACCCCGCCCGCTCCCCGTGTCGACCACCCGAGAGGGGGTCGGCGAGAAGCGGCGCCCCCCACCGGGCCGCAAAGGCCCGCAGCGCGGGGCCCACCGTCGCGGCCTCGGGGTGCGGACCGGCCACCACCACCCCCCGCTCCGCCCCCGCGAGGTGGCGGGCCAGCGCCTCGATCTCGTCGTCGGAGCAGCGAGGACGCCGGGGAGTCACGCGCACCCAGGGAGCGCCGTCGGCCCGTCCCCCCAGGGCCGGCTCCACCGACTCCGGAAAGCCCTCCGGGAGATCGGCAGGCACCGGGACCGGCTCGAGCGGCTTGGCGTACGGCAGGTTGAGGTGGACCGGTCCTCCGGGCCGCCCCAGCGAGGCGGCCACCGCCCGACCCACGCTCGCCCGCACGTGCCGGAGCGCCTCGACCGACACCTCGGGCGGGGGCAGTTCCATGGCGAGGAGGGGGTAGTTCCCGAAGATCCCCCCCTGGTCGATCACCTGGTTGGCATCGGCCCCCCTCAGCCGCGCAGGGCGGTCGGCCGTGAGGAGGAGGAGCGGCGTCTCGGACCACGCCGCCTCGACCACCGCCGGAAGGAGGTTGGCCACCGCTGTTCCCGAGGTGGTCACCACCGCCGCCGGCCGACCGGTGGCCTTCCCGACCCCGAGGGCGAAGAAGGCGGCCGAACGCTCGTCGATGAACACCCGCAACCGGAGTGTGCCGTCGCCCTGCGGCCCGCGCGCCGCCGCCGCAAGGACGAGCGGGGTGGAGCGGGAGCCCGGCGCCAGGCAGAGATCGGTCACCCCGCTCCGCACCAGCTCGTCGACGAGCACCTGCGCCTGCACCGTGTTGCGATTCATCGAGGGAGGGTGACGGGACGAGAGGGGCCGGGCCGGAACCCCCGAATATACGCTACTCCCCCTCGGCATCCACCTCGCCGGGGGATCCTGCGCGCCCTTCCATCGTATCAGGAACGATCGCCCCACCCACGATCCCGGTCTTTCCCGGCGCACACCCGCACGGAGTCCCCTGACGATGACGCGAATCGCCCGCCTCGTGCCCCTCTGCACCCTCGCCCTCGTCGCCTGCGGCGGGAGCGACGCCTCGACCGACGCCTCCGGCCCGGAGTCCTCGGCCCTCGCCGAAGGGGTCATCACCGGCATCCCCGAGGGCACCGACGTCTGGATCGCCGAGATCTTCGACGTCGTCGGAGGCGGGATCGTCATCGACGAGCCGCGCAACCTCACGAGCCGGCCCGGCTACGACAACCAGCCCGCCTTCGGCCCGGACGGAATCCTCTACTTCGTGCAGCAGGAAGGCGATCGCACCGACATCTGGAGCTGGGACCCCGGGTCGAACACGAAGAACCGGCTCACCGCGACGCCCGACGAGAGCGAGTATTCGCCCACCCCGATGCCGCGCAGCCTCGGCATCAGCATGATCAAGGTCGAGGCGGACTCCACGCAGCGCCTCTGGGCCGTCGACCTCGACGGCACCCGCCCCCGGGTCGTCCTCGACGCGGTCGAGCCGGTCGGCTACCACGCCTGGTTCGACGAGAACACCGTCGCCCTCTTCGTCCTGGGAGATCCCCCCACCCTCCAGATCGCCGACGTCGACTCGGGCGAGGTCGAGACGATTGCCACCGACATCGGACGCTCTCTCCAGACGGTGCCGGGGCGGCGGGCGGTGAGCTACGAGCAGCGCGGCGGGGCGCGTCCGATGATCCGGATCCACGACCTCGACCAGGGCACCACCACCGACTACGCCCCGGCCCTCGAAGGGGCGGAGTACCACGCGTGGACCCCCGACGGCGTGCTCCTCCAGGGGTCGGGTCCGCTGATCCACGCCTGGATCGACGGGGAGTGGCGCCAGGTCGGGGACTTCTCGCCGGTCGGCCAGGTCGTGAGCCGCCTGGCGGTCGGCCCCGACGGGGACCGCATCGCGGTGGTGGCCGAGCCCGCCGGCGACGGCTGAGGCCGCCCGCCCCGGGGCACCCCGGCCCGGGGCACCCCGGCCCGGGTCACTCCTCGAGCCAGCGCGTCCAGAGTTCGGGGGCGTACCCGATGGCGAGGTCGTTGCCTCGGCGGACGAGGGGGGTGCGCAGGATCCCGGGTTCCTCGGCGAGGATCTCGAGCCAGCGATCGTCGCCGTAGTGGGCCTGGTGGAGGCCGCGCGCCCGGAAGCGGCGGGACTCCCGGTCGATCAGCGCCTCGATCCCGAATTTCTGGACGAAGCGCCGCAACTCGCCCTTCGAGGCGGGCCGCTGGCGGAGGTCGACGAAGTGGATCGCGATGCGGCGTTCCTTGAAGAAGCGCTCCGCCTTGCGCGTGTCGGCGGAGCCCCGGGTGCCGAAGATCTGTACCTGCACGCGGTCCCCCTTCAGCGGTAGTTGCCGAAGTGGAGCTCCATTCCCCAGTCGCCCTTCTTCAGGAACGCGATGACCTCCTGGAGCGTGTCGCGGGAGGGCGAACTGACCCGGAGTTCCTCGCCCTGGATCGCCACCTGCACCTTCCGGAAGCCCGAGTCCCGGACGGCCTTCACGATCCGCCTGGCCGTCTCCTGGTCGATCCCCTGCTTGAGCGAGACGGTCTGCCGCGCCCGCCCCAGGGTCGCGTCCTCGACCTCACCCTCGACGAGGTTCTTCACCGGGACTCCCCGGCGGGTGAGCTTCTCGCGCAGCACCTGGAGGAGCTGGCCGAGGCGGTAGGCATCGTCGGCCTCGAGCTGGATGGACGCGGCCTTGCGATCGAAGTCCACGGTGCAGTCGGTGCCCTTGAAGTCGTAGCGGGTCGCGACCTCCTTGTGCACCTGGTTGACGGCGTTGTCGACCTCCTGGAGATCGACCGAGGTGGAGACGTCGAACGAACTGGTCTTGGCCATGCCTCGAAGGGGTGAGAGGGGACCGGGAGGAGTCCCCTCAAGGTAGCAGCCCGCTACGAGCGGGCGAAGCCGCGCGGCGCCCGGAAGGCGCCGGTCAGGGCGGTCGTGTCGAAGCCCGCCACATGCCCGCCGGACGCATGCCGGTAGAGGGCGGCCGTGTAGATCCCCTGGAGCGCCGAGGCGACGAGTCCGAGCAGGATGTAGCCGAGGACGGCGACCACGATCGCGGGGAGCAGCAGCACCCCGCCCGCGCCGAGCGCGACCAGGCCCACGATCACCCCTCCGGCCACGACCGTCCACGATACGCCCATCAGGAAGAAGGCCCACCCCATGCCGACGCTGGCCACCACCTGCTCGCCCCAGGTGCGACGGAAGAGGCCGGCGCTCTCCTTCACCGCGTCGAGGGGGCTGATGTCTTTCGAGACGAGGACGGGCACCGCGAGGTAGGTGGCCAGGGTCCATCCGAGGCCGATCACCCCCGCGACGATGCGCCCGACGAAGCCCACCCGCTCCGAGATCGCCCGCAGGAGCATGCCGACGGTCGCCGCGATCACCGCGTAGCCGAGGATCGCCGCCATGCGGTCGAGCGCGATGCTCATCCCGTCGCCGATGGTGGGATCGCCTCCTTCCAGCCGGATCAGCGCGGCCCCCACCAGCGCCGAATTGAAGAAGAAGACCACCGTGTACTGCACGAGGTAGAAGAGAAAGCCCACGACCCAGGCGAGGTACGACGTCTCGTCGCCCGTGAACCACGCCCCCCCGCCGACGAGCGCGATGGGGACGATGAAGGTCACCGCCACGAGGAGGGTGGCGAGACCGGAAAGGAGGGGAAAGACGAGCAGCTCCCGGTCCTGCCCGAGCACGCGGGCACTGGCCTTCACCAGCGACCAGGAGTTGGCGAACGATCCGGCCATGGGGGCGACACTCCGGTGGAGGAGGACTTGCCTTCTTCACCGATATACGGCCGGACCGACGGATCCTTCAAGGAGTTTCACGCGGCGGCGGCGGCGCCCCCACCTCAGGGGAGGGCGGCCACCCCCTCGAGGAAGGCCTCGCCGTACCGTTCCAGCTTCGCGGGCCCCACCCCCGGGACGTCGAGGAGCTCGGAGGGGGTGTGCGGCCGCCGGGCCACCATCTCGCGCAGCACCTTGTCGTTGAAGACGATGTAGGCGGGCACGCCCTCCCGGTCGGCGATCTCCTTGCGGAGCGCGCGCAGCTGCTGGAACGCCGCCTCGTCGGCCGGCGTCACGTCGGGCGGCCGGCTCCGACCCCCGGAGGAGGGAGCGCGGCGGAGGGGCGCGGCCCCCCGTGTACGCGACTCCACCGTCACCCCCGTGCAGGCGTCGCACGAGACGTCGCAGGGCGCCATCTCTTCGTCGAAGTAGCGGACCACGGCCTGATGCCTGCACCCGCCCGCCTCGAGGATCTCGAAGAGGTCGACCGTCGCCTGCCGCTTCTGGTGCCAGACCTCGGGGTCGTCGATGTCGTCGAGGAAGCGCTCGTGCATCTTCACGTCGGCCCACGAATAGAAGATCACGCAGTCGCTTTCGAGCCCGTCGCGCCCCGCCCGTCCGAACTCCTGGTACCACGACTCGACGTCGCGCGGCATGTCGCGGTGGATCACGAACCGCACATCGGGCTTGTCGATCCCCATGCCGAAGGCGACGGTCGCGACCATCACCTCGACCTCGTCGCGCTGGAAGCGTTCCTGGTTGCGCGCCCGCACCGCATCGTCGAGTCCGGCGTGGTAGGACGCCGCCCGGACCCCCTCCCGCTGCAGGAAGTCGCACGTCTGCTCCACCGCCTTCCGCGAGAGGCAGTAGACAATCCCGCTCTGCCCGGCGTGCTCCCGCACCAGGGCGAGGATCTCGCGCCGGGTATTGCCCCCCTGCCCCTTCTTCCGGGCGAGGAGGTTGAGGTTGGGGCGGAAGAACGACCCCTTGTACCCGGACGGCTTGCGCATCCCGAGCTGCCGCAGGATGTCGACCGCGACCTGGCGGGTGGCCGTGGCCGTGAGCGCCAGCACCGGGACGTCGAGGTCGACCTTGAGCCCGCGCAACCTTCGGTAGCTCGGCCGGAAGTCGTGCCCCCACTGGCTGATGCAGTGCGCCTCGTCGACCACGAGGAGCGAGAGCGGGC
>CAYORZ010000013.1:0-13974 GCA_964406485.1 uncultured Gemmatimonadaceae bacterium
ACGAGCTGCTCCAGCGGATGAAGCTGCACCCCCTCTTCCGCCCCTACCTCGAGGGGGGCGAGATGGTCGAGTGGGGCGCCAAGACGATCCCCGAGGGCGGGTGGTACGCGCTCCCCGAGCGGAGGCATGGCCACGGCATCTGCGTCGTGGGAGACTCGGCGGGCTACGTCGATGTGCCGTCGCTCAAGGGGATCCACTATGCGATCCACTCGGGGATCCTGGCCGCGCGCGCGATCTTCGGCGCGCTCAAGGCCGATGACGTCTCGGCCGACGGGCTGAAGGAGTACACGGCGTCGGTGGACTCCAGCTACATCGCCACCGACATGAAGAAGACCCGCAACATGCGGCTCGCCTTCAAGAAGGGCTTCATCGGCGGTGGCGTGCGCGCCGGGCTGATGTCGTTGACCGGGGGCGCCTTCCCGGGCGGAAGGATCGAGGCGCCCGAAGACGCTGCCGAGCCGAAGGTCCTGGCCGCCGAGCCGGTGCCCTTCGTTCCCGACGGCAAGCTCACCTTCAGCAAGGTCGACGCCGTCTTCAAGTCGGGGAACCAGACCCGCGACGACATCCCGAGCCACCTGGTGGTCGGCGAGGACATCTCTCCCGAGGTGGCCGAGATGTACGAGCATCTGTGCCCGGCCGGGGTGTACGAGCGCGACGGCGACAAGCTCGTCGTCAACGCCCCCAACTGCGTCGACTGCAAGGCGACCGACGTGCTCGGCCCGCGCTGGACCCCTCGCGAGGGCGGCAGCGGCCCCTCGTACCGGCGGATGTAGGGGCGGGCGGCCCTCAACCGCGGTCGATCGCGAGCCCCACTCCGGTCGGGGTGCGAACGAGACGGGGAAGGATCGGCGGAACGTCGCGGCGCCGGCAGTCGGCGAGGATCTCGTCTGCCGAGCCGAAGCCGGTCAGCCCCTCGAGGGTGTGGACGGTGGGGAAGATCATCGGGAGGCTGCCGGCACGGTGCCGCTCGAGGGCCTGCTCGGGGGTGAGCCAGACCATGTCGCTCATCTCGGCAGGGTGGATCGCCACTGTGGCGTCGAAGCCGACCCTGGCTGCAAAGAAGCGGGTGTCGTAGCGTCGCGGCTCGACCACGGGGGTGATCCAGTGGGCCAGATACGCCATCTCGTCACCCCGCAGGGTGAGGTCCATCTCGGCCAGGAGGGCGGCGAAGCGGGTCTCGTCGGCGAGCAGGCGGTCGCGGGCAGCGGCGACGCGCCCATTGGGGGCGGCCGAGGGAAGAGGCGCCCCGTCGGCATCGCGCGCGAGCAGGAGCCCCGTCTCCTCGAACGTCTCGCGGAGTGCGGCCAGGGGGTAGGCCATGGCGGGGGGATCGGCGTGCGGTTCGAGGCCCATGCGGCGGGCCACCTCGCTGCGGGCCGGGCCCCGCCACCGGGCGAAGAGCTCGGGGTCGGCGTCGGCGGCATCGACCCGTCCACCGGGAAAGACCCACGCCCCCGGCACGAACCCCGAGCTGCGCACCCGGCGCAGGAGCAGCACCTCCGGACCCGTGTCGCGGTCACGGATGAGGACGACCGTGGCCGCGGGGCGCGGCGCGGCCGGATCGCGGGGCGGTGCATCGATGGCCGCGGCAAAGCCCGTCGGAAGCCGGTCGAACGGGATCACCCCGCGCACGTCGTCGGTCATGACCGGGTCAGGCCCGGGGCGCCCGTTCCCCTCACCGGCTCCGCTCCAGGAGCGCCACCTCGACCGAGAGGGAGCGCTGAAGGGTGTGCGCTTCCTCGATCGTGGCGTCGGACCAGCGGATCGGGACGACCACCTCGGCGCCGCAGAGGTCGGCCGCCTGCGCCGCCTGGGCGCCGTTCATCGTGTAGTGCCCGTCGACGGGAAGGAAGGCCACGTCGCAGCGCACCGACATCATCGCATCGATCAGGTCGGTGTCACCGGCGTGGTAGTACGTCACGCCGTCGAGGGTGAAGACGTAACCGAGCCACCCCGCCTCAGGGGGGTGGTAGCGCTTGTCGACGTTGTACGCGGGCATCGCCAGGAGGTCGAGGCCCTGGAGCTGGAGAACGTCGCCCGGCCTGAGGAAGTGGTCCGCGTCGCTGAGCTGCTTCTTCATCGTCGCCGGGGCGATCACCACCGTCTCGTTGCCGCGGAGGCGCGCGATGTTGGCTTCCGAGAAGTTGTCGTAGTGGGGGTGCGTCAGCAGGATGAAGTCGGCCGAACCGTCGTGTGCGGCGGGGTCGTCCCCTCCGTAGGGATCGACATGAAGCTCCACGTCACCACGGCGGATCCGGATCGACGATCCGCGAAACCAGGTGATCCCGTCCAGGAGTGGATGCGCCATGCAGGGCCTCCTCTGAGGGAAACAGGCGTCCCCGGACAAGGTAACGTCGCCCGGGAGTCCGATGAAAGCTGGAACGGAGGCAGAGGTTGCGCCACTCTGGCAGCTTTCTGCCTGCACTCCGGCCAGAGCGACCGGAAAGGGGGTGGCCCGCATCGTGCATCCTCACCGGCACACTCAGGCAGGACCGTCGCGACTTCAATACGAGCGGGGTGTCGAGATTTCGTCGTCACCGGGCTCGAAGCGAGATGAATTGATGGGCGAGCGATTCACCCTCCCCGTACTCCCCCTCCGGGACACCGTGGTCTATCCGGGCGTGGCCGTGCCGATCAGCGCCGGCCGGGCCGGCACCGTGGAGGCCGTCCAGGCCGCCCTCGATGGCGACCGCCGTCTCTTTGCGGTGGCCCAGCGCGAAAATGTGGACGATCCCGAGCCCGGGGTCCTCTATACCGTCGGAACCGTGGTGCGCATCATCCAGACCCACCGGGTGCGCGGCGGCGTGCAGCTCCTCGTGCAGGGAGAGGGACGCGCCCAGTCGATCAGCTACCAGCACGACGGCGAGCAGATGCTGCGGGCGGTCCTTCTCGAGATGGAGCGCCAGGAGCCCCAGGACCCCGACGACCCCGCCTTCCAGGCACTCGATCGCGAACTGCGGGATCGGGCCGCCGAACTCGGCACGCGGCGTGGCGTCCCGGCCGAGGCGCTGAACCAGCTGATCCGGGGTGTCGACGAGGCAGGGCCGTTCGCCGACCTCGTCGCGTTCTACCTCGAACTCCCCACGCCCGAGAAGCAGGCGCTCCTCGAGATCCTCGACGACGAGCAGCGGATGCGACAGGCGCTGGTCGCCGTGGAGCGCGAACTCGCCCGCATCGAGGCCCAGGAAGACATCCAGGCGCGCGTCCAGTCCGAGCTCGGAGAGCGGCAGCGCGAGATGCTCCTGCGCGAGCAGCTCAAGCAGATCCAGAAGGAGCTGGGCGAGGAGGAGGAGCAGGGGGACCTCGACGAGCTGAAGGAGCGGATCGAGGCGCTGGAACTGGGCGAAGAGGCTCGGGCCGAGGTCGATCGGGAGTTGCGTCGACTCGAGCGCACCTCGCCCCAGTCGGCCGAGTACCAGGTGATCCGGACCTTCCTCGAGTGGGTCATCGACCTCCCCTGGAGCGAGCGGACCGAAGACAAGATCGTCCTCTCGCGCTCGGCCGAGATCCTCGACGAGGATCACTACGGGCTGGACGACGTGAAGGATCGCGTGATCGAGTTCCTGGCGGTTCGCAAGCTCCAGGTGGAGCGGGAGCAGGACCGCCAGGGGGCCGGGACGCAGCCAGATGCGGAGTCGGCCACCGAAGCGGCCCCCGCGCCCGGAGAGGATTCCGACGACGGGGAGCCGTCCGGCGAGACGCCGTCCGACGAGACGCCCGCACCGGCCGATCCCGATCCCGTGGGACGCGCGCCGATCCTTCTCTTCGTGGGACCGCCGGGGGTCGGGAAGACCTCGATCGCCCAGTCCGTGGCGAAGGCGCTCGGTCGGAAGTACGTCCGCATGTCGCTCGGGGGGGCGCGCGATGAGGCCGACATCCGCGGCCACCGGCGCACCTACGTGGGCGCGATGCCGGGACGGATCATCCAGGGGATGCGGCAGGCGAAGTCGAAGAACCCGGTCTTCCTGCTCGACGAGATCGACAAGCTCGGCGTGTCCTTCCAGGGGGACCCCAGTTCGGCGCTCCTCGAGGTGCTGGACCCGGCGCAGAACTCCACCTTCGTCGACCACTACCTGGGGGTTCCGTTCGACCTCTCGGAAGTCCTCTTCATCGCGACGGCCAACTACCTTGACCGGATCCCGGCGCCCCTCCTCGACCGGATGGAGCGCGTCGACTTCACCGGCTACACCGAGGCCGAGAAGCTCGAGATCGCGCGTCGCTACCTGCTTCCGCGCCAGGAGCGCGAAAACGGCCTCTACGAGGGCGAGCTGAAGCTGACCGAGGAAGGCCTCACCTCGGTGATCCAGGAGTACACCCGCGAGGCGGGGGTGCGGCAGCTGGAGCGCGAACTCGGCAAGGTGGCCCGCAAGGTGGCGCTCGCCATCGCCGGCGACGAAGAGGTCGGCGAGATCGGGCGCGACGAGATTCGCGAGCTGCTCGGGCGTCCCCGTGTCCACCCGGAGCGGATGGCGTCGGAAGACGCCGTCGGGGTGGCCACCGGGATGTTCTACACCCCGATGGGGGGCGACATCATGTTCGTCGAGGCGAGCGTGATGCCCGGAGAGGGCGGACTCGTCCTCACGGGACAGCTCGGCGACGTGATGAAGGAGTCGGGGCGCGCCGCGCTCAGCTACGCCAAGGCCCACTGGGAGGAACTGGGACTCGGGGAGGGCGCCCTCAAGGGGCAGGAGGTGCACATCCACGTGCCCGCCGGAGCGATCCCGAAGGACGGACCGTCGGCGGGGATCACCATGGCCACCGCCCTGGTCTCGGCGCTCAGCCACCGCCCGGTGCGTCGCGACATCGCGATGACCGGAGAGCTCACCCTCACCGGACGGGTGCTCCCGATCGGCGGGGTGAAGGAGAAGCTGCTGGGCGCAGTGCGGGCGGGGATCACCGAGATCATCCTGCCGAAGGCCAACGAGGCCGACCTGGATGACCTCCCCGCGGAGGTCCGCAAGATCCTCACGGTCCACCTCGTCGAGACGCTCGACGACGTGATGGCGCTCGTCTTCCGGCTGCCCACCAGGGGGGGCGTCGCTTCCGGGGGCTCGGGAGCGGCGACCGCAAAGGAGTCGGCGAAGTCCCGACGGCCCGAGCCGCGCGACGAGGGGGGCGACGAACGGCCCGCGCACCTCTAGTTTTCGGGGAAGCCGAACCCCCCCTTCTCTTTTTTCCGGAGTCGCGTCCCATGAGCGGTCGAGCCCCCATGCCCCTCGGTTGGTATGTGCTGAGTGTCGTTCTTCAGTGCGCTCACGTGCTGGGAGCGACGGTTTCGCAGGGGATCGGCAACCTCGCTGCCGTCTGGGGGATGGCGATCCCCCTCGTGATCGGTCTGCTCTGGGGGTTGTCGCGGCCGGGGGCGGGCAACGCCGTGCGCCAGGGGTTCCTGGTCGGCTTCATTCCGGCCCTCATCGGACTCCTGCTCTCCTTCGCGCTCGGGCAGGCCGAGGTGGCCCTCGTCGCCCTGGGCAGTCTGGCGTCGGGGGTAGCGGCCGTGCTCGGGGCCCTGATCGGCAACGCCGTCGCCCCCCGCCGCCCCGCCCCCTCCGGCCGCTGACCCGCGGCGGGTCGCCCCTTTCGTCGGCTCAGACCACCTCGATCCGTCCCGGCCGGGTGTCGTCGCGGACGGTGCCCACGACCGCGCCTTCGACCCCCCGTGCCGCGAGTTCCTCGAGGAGCCGCTCGAGGCGGGGGCCTTCGACGGCCATGAGAAGTCCCCCCGACGTCTGGGCGTCGCAGAGCAGGAGCCGGAGGGTCGCATCGACCCCGTCCGCCCACTCCACGTCGCCCTCCATGTCGGCAAGGTTGCGCCGCGACCCGCCCGGGACCTGACCCGCTTCGGCCAGCGCCCGCGCGCCCGGAAGGAGGGGCACCGCCGCGCTCCGCAGCACCGCGTTGCGGCCCGAGGCGCGCATCATCTCGCGCAGGTGCCCGAGGAGCCCGAAGCCGGTGACGTCGGTCGCGGCGTGCACGCCCACGGCGAGCATCGCCTCGCAGGCGGCGGCGTTGAGGGTCGTCATCGAGCGGACCGTGGCCGCGATCGTCGCGGCGTCGGTGGCGTCGCGCTTGAGGGCCGTCGTGACGATCCCCGTCCCCAGCGGCTTGGTGAGGACGAGCCGGTCTCCCGCCACCGCCCCCCCGTGGGTCACGATTCGGTCGGGGTCGGCCTCACCGATCACCACCATGCCGTACTTCGGCTCGGGGTCATCGATCGAATGTCCCCCCAGGATGGGGATCCCGGCCGCTGCCGCCACCGCGGCGCGCCCCTCGACGATCGCCTCGGCCAGTCCCGTTGGCAGGAGATCACGGGGAAAGCCGAGGAGGTTGAGGGCGAAGATGGGGCGCGCACCCATCGCGTAGAGGTCGGAGAGGGCATTCGTCGCGGCGATCCGCCCGAAGTCGCGGGCGTCGTCGACCATGGGGGTGAAGAAATCCACACTCGCGACCACGGCCCGCGAACGGCCGTCCGCCGACCCCTCCAGGAGGTAGACGGCGGCGTCGTCGGCGGTGGCGGCGTCGACCAGGGCGCGCGGATCGGTACTCGCCCCGAGGGGGCCGAGGATCTGCGCCAGTTCGGCCATCCCGAGCTTGCAGGCGCAGCCGGCGCCGTGGCTCAGATGGCTGAGGCGGGGGAGGGGATTCGGGGTGCCGCGCACGGTGCTGCTCCGGAAGGGGCGTAGCCGGAAGGAGAAACCCGGGGGCGGCGGCGGGGTCTACACAACCACCGGCCGCCCCGGTCACTCGAAGCTACCCGACCCCTTCCCTCCGCGCGATACCCGTGTCCGCCCCCGCATCTTCGCCGCGTCGCGACTTCGCCGAAGCGGTTTCCTGCCCCGACGAGGAGATCAACCTCGCACGTGCGGCGTTACTGGTAGCGCGGGAGGAGTACCCCCAGCTTCCCCCCGACCCCTATCTCGCCCGCCTCGACCAGATGGCCGAGGAGGTGCGGGGGCGTCTGGGCGACGAGACGGCGCCCCTCGTCCTTCTCCACGAGCTCCTCGACCTCGTGTACCGCCGCAACCGCTTCGTCGGCAACCGCGAGGCGTACTACGACCCGCGCAACTCCTTCCTCAACGACGTTCTCGATCGCCGGCGGGGGATCCCGCTGACCCTCGGAATCGTGCTGCTCGAGGTCGGGTGGCGACTCGGACTCCCCCTCGAAGGGGTCAACTTTCCGCACCACTTCCTGGTCCGCTACGCCGGGGAGTCGATCCAGCTCCTGATCGACCCCTTCGACGGTGGCTCGATCCGCTTCCAGGACCAGGCCCAGGAGTTCCTCGATCGGGTGTACGGGGGGATGGTGCGGGTGCGTCCTTCCTACCTGGCGGCCGCGAGCCGCCGTGACATGCTGGTACGACTGTTGAGCAATCTGAAGAGTCTGCACGCCAATGTCGGCGATGACGACCGTGCCGTCGCCGCCGTCGAACGGATCCTCCTCCTCCGCCCCGACGCACACGACGAGCACCGCGAACTGGGACTCCTCTATGCGCGGATGGGGCGCAACGAAGACGCCGCCCACCATCTGCGGACCTTCCTGGCGCGGCAGCCGTCCTCGGACCAGGTGCCCCGCGTGCGGGCGATTCTCCGGGAACTGGGGGTGGAGCCGTGAGCGGGGTGCCGGTGACGGGGACGCTGCGCGGCGCCACGGTGGTCCGCCACTTCGGTGACCCTGCGGGGGAGTGGCAGGCCGCGACGACCGCGGCTGCCCTTCGCGACCGCTCCCACCGGAGTCGGTGGGCGGTGCTGGGGCGCCAGCCGGCGACGATGCTGCAGGGGGTGGTGACCGGCCGGATCCCGGCAGCGCGCGACGGAGGGGTGGGGCGTGCCGAGTACTCGATGGTCCTCACGCCCAAGGGGCGAATCGTGAGCGATCTGAGGCTCTGGCGGGTGGGGAGCGACGGGGAAGGCGGGGGCGACGGGAGCGAGACCGACGGCTTCGTTCTCGACGTGCCGGCCGCGGGCGCCGAGGCGCTGCGCGAGCATTTCCGGCGCGTCCTTCCTCCCCGCTTCGCCCGCGTCGACGACGTGTCGGAAGCGACGGCGATGCTGGCCGTCTTCGGACCCGGCGCTGCCGACGCCCTGGCGACGGCGGTCGGGGGTGGGGTCGACGCCGACGAGTGGCGGGCGATGTCGGAAGGCGACCTCCGGGCTGTCGAGAGCGACGCCGGGCCCCTGGCCCTCATCCGCTCCGACGAGCTCTCCGAGCCGCTCTGGGACGTGGTGGGGGGCCGCGAGGCGGTGGCCCGCCTGCGCACCGCTCTCGAGGAGGGAGCGGGAGTGCGACCGGTCGGATCGGGGGTGTGGGAAGCGCTCCGGCTGGAGGCGGGGCGCCCTGCCTTCGGCGCGGAGCTCACGGAGTCGGTGATCCCCACCGAAGCCGGCGTGGACGCCCGCGCCATCGACGCGACCAAGGGGTGCTACACGGGGCAGGAGGTCATTGTCCGCATCCGTGACCGGGGTCACGTGAACCGGCACCTCCGCCGGCTGCGCCTGGGCGACGGCCCGCTCCCCCCGGCCGGCACGGAGCTGTGGCGCGAAGATGGGGAACGGTCGGTCGGCCACCTCACCTCGGTGGGCACATCGCCCCGTCAGGGGGCGCTGGCCCTCGGATACGTGCGGCGGGAAGTGGAGCCCCCCGGGCCCGTGCGGCTCGGCGACGGCGAGGGACCGCTCGTGACCGTCGAGGTGATCGGGGGCTGAGGGCCTGCGGCCCTTCAACCTCGGGGGGCAGCCGCCGATACTCGGCCACGTCGCCACCAGAGGTCGCGCCGTGGATCGCATTCCCGCAGGGGGGTCCCCGGACGAGACTCCGGTGCGGCCTCGACCCCGTGCTGCGCGGTTGATTCCCCTCTTCGCACGCATCGGGCTGCTTTCGCCTCCTGCGGTCTCTCATGGACAAAGCGTCGATCGTCGGGGTCCTCGCCGGAACCGGTCTCGTCCTGGCGGCGATCCTCATCGGCTCGCCGATCACCACCTTCATCAATCTTCCCGGCATCCTGATCGTCGTCGGGGGGACCTTTGCGGCCACCTGCATCGCCTTTCCGACGAAAGAGCTGGCCATGATCTTCAGCGTCTCGCGCCGGGTCTTCAACGATCCGGGTGACGAGATGGTGGCCATCTCGCAGCACCTGGTGCATGCGATGAAGGTGTTCAAGCGAGACGGTCCGGTGGCCCTGGAGGAGGTCGCCGACGAAGCCCCGACCGAGCCCCTCCGCAAGGGACTCCTCCTGATCGCCGACGGCACCGACGCCGAAACCATCGGCGAGATCATCAGGACCGAGAAGCGGGTGATGGAGGAACACCACCGGGCCGGCCAGAAGATCTTCACCGAGATGGGGAAGTATGCTCCCGCCTTCGGGATGGTGGGGACCCTCATCGGCCTCGTGCAGATGCTCGCCGACATGTCGGACCCCGACGCCCTCGGTCCCAGCATGGCCGTGGCGCTCCTCACGACCTTCTACGGCGCCCTCCTGGCCAACCTGATCTTCCTGCCCATGGTCTCGAAGCTCGACCGGCGGATCCACATCGAACTCACCCAGATCCAGCTCACCCTGATGGGGCTGCAGAGCATGGTGCGGGGCGAGACCGGCATCATCCTCGAAGAGCGGTTGCGCGCCTTCCTCAACACGCACGAGGGGAGGGCCGCAGAGGCGCTGGGGCCGCAGGAGATGGCCGCGTGATCGACGACGAACGCCCGCGGGAACCCGTCGACGAAGGCGCGCCCCTCTGGATGACGACCTTCGGCGACCTGATGAGCCTGCTCCTCACCTTCTTCATCCTTCTCTACTCGATGTCGGAACTGAAGCAGGAGAAGTTCCTCCTGGCGAGCCAGTCGCTGCGGGAGGCGTTCGGGGGGACGGCACCCGAAGTCCCCCTCGATCCGGCGTCGCTGATCGACGAGGAACTGATCCCGGACCACTACCTGTTGCCGGGGCAGGTGGGACTCGAGGACGTGGCCACCTTCGAGTCCGTCGTGGACACCTACATGGAGGTGATCGCCCGGCGGCTGGAACGCTTCATCTCCGAAAACGGTCTGGAGCGCGAATTCACCGTGGAGCGGGCCCCCGACGGCGTCTATCTGCGCATGCAGTCATCGGCGCTCTTCGCGTCTGGGTCGGCCTTCCTGGAGCCGCGGGCCGTGCGCACCCTCGGCGTGCTGAGCGAGATCACCCGCACGATCGACGTCGCCGCGGTTGTCTCGGGGCACGCCGACGACCAGCCGATCACCACCGACCGCTTCGCCTCGAACTGGGAACTCTCGGCGGCCCGGGCGGCCGGGGTCGCCCGCCACCTCGTCGAGGCGGGGCAGCCCCCTCGGCAACTCCGGGTCGAGTCCTTCGGAGAACACCGTCCCCTGAGCAGCAACGCCACCGACGAAGGGCGCGCCCGCAACCGGCGGGTCGACATCTTCTTCGCGCGGGCCGACATCCTCGAGGCCGTGCGGCGGTGGGCACGGGCGGGCTCGGGAGTCCCCGAACTCGACGGCGAGGGGTGACCGGGGAATCGGCAGTGGCCCCCGAAAGGGTCGCCCCCTTACCTTTCGGGGACCCGACCTTCACCCCCCCCCCTCGTGACCCCTCCGGGAGATCCTGCCATGGGCATCTTCGACTTCATCCGCACCGCAGGTCGCAAGCTGGAGACCCCCGCCGACGTCCCCGCGAATCCCCCTGCCGAGACCGCCGAAGAGAAGCTGGCGGAGCTGCAGATGGCGAACGCGATCCTCCGCACGATCCTCTCCATGCAACTCGACATCACCAACCCCATGGTCGAGGTCGACGACGGGACGGCCACTCTCCGGGGCGCAGCGGCCGACCAGGCGACCCGCGAGAAGGCTGTCCTCGTCGCAGGCAATACCCGGGGGGTCGCGCGGGTCGACGACCAGATGACGGTCACGGAAGAGGCCCCCGAGGCCCGCTTCTACACCGTCGTCTCGGGCGACACCCTGAGCAGGATCGCGAAGCAGCACTACGGCGATGCCGGCAAGTATCCCGTGATCTTCGAAGCCAACCGTCCCATGCTCGAGGACCCCGACAAGATCTATCCGGGCCAGGTACTGCGGATCCCCGAAATCTGACGGGGATCCCGCGGGCTCCGGGGGCGTGCGGTCCTACCAGCCGAGCGCCCCGACGATGCGTCCGCCGTGCTCCCGCCCGTTCTCGATGAAGATGCGGTTGGCATCGTGGCCGGCGGCGAGCACCCCCGCGATGTAGACCCCCGGCACGTCGGTCTCCATCGTCTCGGGGTCGTGCGCGGGGACGCCCGTCCCGGGGTCGATGGTGACCCCCAGGGCGCGGAGCAGGACCGGATCGGCGCGCCACCCCGTCATCGCGACCACGGCGTCGTTGGCGAGCACGCGCTCCTCTCCGGTGTCGACGTGGCGGAGCACGACCTCGTCCCACCCGATGCGGGCGACGCGGTGCCGCCAGTGGACCGGAATCTCGCCCTTCGCGAAGCGGTTGGTGATGTCGGGAACCACCCACGGCTTCACGCCGCGGTCGATCGTGTCGGCGAAGTGCACGAACTGGACGCGCACGTCGTTGCGGTACATCTCCAGCGCGGCCTCGACCGCGGAATTCCCCCCACCGACGACCAGCACGTCCTGATCGGTGAAGGGGTAGGGCTCGTGGTAGTAGTGGTGGACCTTGGGCAGCTCCTCGCCCTCCACCCCGAGAGCGTTGGGCGCCTGGAATCCCCCCGTTGCGACCACCACGCGCCGCGCCGCCACCTCGAAGTGGCGGCCGTCGCGGCGCTCGATCTGCAGCCGGAAGCCCTCCGGGGCCCGAGCGACGCCGGTCACCTCGTGGTACTGGCGCACCGCGATCCCGTGGTGACGGACCACCCGCCGGTAGTAGGCGAGCGCATCGCGACGCGTCGGGCGCGGCTCGGGAATCGTGAAGGGAACGCCCCCGATCTCCAGCATCTCGGCGGTGCTGAAGAAGGTCATGTACCAGGGGTAGTTCAGGAGGGACGCGGTCAGGGGACCGCGGTCGAAGAGGACGGCGGTGTGGCCGGTGCCTGCAGCTGCGGCGCCGACGGCGATCCCGCAGGGACCGGCGCCGATCACCGCGAGGTCGATGATCTCGCTCATGGGTGCCCGGAAGTGAACATCGTACGAAGGACCCCCAGTAGACCCATCCCCCTCGTCCGGGTTCCGAAGCGCGCCGCCGGGCGGTAGTCTTCAGAGACGTTTCCCCCCGCCCCCGGCATGCCATGTCGACCTCCGCCGAATCGGAAGCCCGCAAGGCGCTGCAACGCCTCCGCCGCGCCGCCGAGAAGTCCCTCCGCGAGCTCGATGCCCTGGAAGGCGCGCTCCGCCGCGCCGAAGGCGACGACTTTCCCCTCGAGCGGTACGCCGGGTTGCGGGAGCGGCTGCACGAGGTCGACACCTTCGTCGACGAAGAGGCGCAGCGGCTCCAGGAGAAGGTGCTCCACAGCGGAGGACTGGAGCCCGGCCGCATCCGGCGGGGAAGCGGGTGAGCGCCCCGGAGTCCTTCGATTCGCTCGCCGCGGAACTGAAGGCGGCCTTCGGCGAAGGGGTCGCGGCCCCCTGGCCGGAGGAGCGCTTCGACGCCCTTGCCCGTCGGGTCTTCACCTGGCAGTGGTCCCACAATCCGGTCTACCGCCGCTTCTGCGAGAGGCGGGGGCGGCGGCCGGAAACGATCGAGGGGTGGCGCGAGATCCCGGCCGTACCGGCTTCGGCGTTCAAGGTGCTGGACCTCGCCCCGGAGCCGGTCGAGGCGCGTTTCCGCACGAGTGGCACCCGGGAGGGGCGCGAGGTGCGGGGGCAGCATGGCATCCGGTCGCTGGACCTCTACCGGGCCTCCGTCCTCCCCCCGCTGCAGGCGGCCCTCGCCCCGGAGGGCGTCCCCCTCCGCGTCCTCTCGCTGATCCCTCCGGTGGACGCCGTCCCCGACTCTTCCCTCGCCCGGATGATCGCCTTCGCGACGGAGGCCTTCGGCGACGGTCGGGGAGCGAGCTTCGCCGAGGCCGACTTCTCGCTCGATCTGGCGGGCTTCGTGCGCGCTGCCCGGAGGGCGGTCGACGAGGGGGTGGTCGTGTGGGTCGCGGGGACGGCCTTCGCCTTCGTGCACCTGATCGACGCCGTCGCCGAGGGCGCCGTGCCGGCCGTGGCGCTCCCCCCGGGGTCGCGCGTCATGGAGACGGGCGGCTTCAAGGGGCGCACCCGCTCCATCACCCCGTCCGCCCTCCACGCCGGGATCGGGCAGGCGCTGGGGGTGCCCTCGGAGTGGATCGTCAACGAGTACGGGATGACGGAGCTCCTCTCGCAGTTCTACGACGGGGTCGCGGGCGCCACGCCACGCCCTCCCGCGGGGGAGCGGCTCCACCGGGCGCCCCCCTGGCTCCGCACCCGGGTGGTCGATCCGGTCACCCTGGAGGCGGTCCCTCCAGGCGCGCCGGGACTGCTCGTCCACTTCGACCTCGCCAACCTGGGCTCGGTCTCGGCCCTCCTCACCGAAGACGTGGGGGTGAGCGCCGTGGGGGGCAGGGGGGGCGGGGGCGGCGGCGCGGCCGGGGGCGACGGCGCGGGGGCGATCCGGCTGCTCGGACGGGCGGCGGGGGCCGAGCCGCGTGGCTGTTCGCTCACCCTCGAGGAGTTGCTCACCGCCCGCGGCGGGGGGGCGTCGTGAGCGACGGATCCACCCCGGCCGACCAGGTGCGGCGCGCCCTCGCGCGGCTCCGTGCAGCCGAGGCGGGGCTGCGCAGCACCCGCTGGCGGGCGCGGGTGGGGGTACTGGGGCAGGGGGGCGCGCGCTTTCTCGACCCCGATGACCCCCTCCACCAGCGCGCGACGGAGCGCGTTCCCGACGACGCGCGCCTGTCGGCGGCGCAGGCGCGGTGGGTGATCGAGGGGATGGCGCGCGACTGGACCGAGCAGCGTCTCGAGGTGGTGGTGCACACCGAGTTCGAGGACCCCGATGTACTCGACCGGTGGGTCGACGATCCTCGCGC
>CAYORZ010000014.1:0-13630 GCA_964406485.1 uncultured Gemmatimonadaceae bacterium
AGATGATGCTGTAGATGCTCTCCCCCTCCCAGGGGTGCGCCCCGGCCAGCATCTCGTACGCCACGAGTCCCAGACTGAAGACATCGGAGCGCCCGTCGACGTCGCCGCCGTCGATCTGCTCGGGCGCCATGTACGCCGGCGTTCCGAGCGATTCGCCGGGCAGCGTGAGGCGGGTGTCCAGGTCCCAGGGACGAGCCACGCCGAAATCGGCCAGCCGCGCGGTCCCCACCTCGTCATCGACGTAGATGTTCTCGGGCTTCACGTCGCGGTGCACGATCCTGCGCCGGTGGGCGTAGGCGAGCGCCGAGGCGATGTCGTCGAGCAGGGCGACGGCCCGCCGGGGTGGAAGGGGACCGCTCTCCTGCAGGATCTCCCGCAGGTCGCGTCCCGGCACGTGCTCCATCAGGAGCACCATGCTCCCGTCGGCGAGGTGCCGCGTCCCGTACAACTTCACGATGTTGGGGTGCTGGAGGCGGGCCACCAGGAGCGCCTCCCGCTCGAGGCGCGCCATCGCCTCGTCGTCGGCCCCGAAGGTGGAGCGGATCACCTTCACCGCGATGTCGCGGTGCAGCGCGTGGTCGCGCACGAGGTACACGATCGCGGTCGCCCCCCGCCCCAGTTCGCGCACGACTTCGTAGCCGTCGCCCAGCGCCTCCAGCGCCGCGCGTACCGCTTCGGGGCCCGTCGCTTCCTGTCGCTGCTCGTCGGTCATCGTGTGACGAACCACGCCGCGGCCAGGGCCGCGACGAGTACCAGGAAGAGGACGCCCACGACGATCCGGAGTCCCCGCCCCCCGCGCTTCCGCGCCTGGACAGGGCTGCGCTCGACGAGCACCCGCGGATCCCACGCCGGCGCCGTGCGACGAGCCGCGGTCGGCCCGGCGTGCAGGGGGGCACGCCTGAGAAGGAGGACCGCCGACAGGTTGTCGTCGCTCCCGCGCGCCAGGGCGAGTTCGAGAAGGCGGTCCACCGCCTGCTCGGGGTCGCGCCGCTGCTGGCTCCACTCCTCGATTGCCCCGTCGTCGAGGACGCCGTGGACGCCGTCGCTGCACAGGAGGAGTCTCTCGCCTTCCTCGACCTCGAAGGGGCCGAAGAGATCGGGCTCCACGTCCGGGCCCGCGCCGAGGGAGCGGGTCAGGGCAGCCCCCCACCGCCCTGTCGCGTCGAGAAACTCGCCCCCCTCCCGGCGCGCCGCTTCCGCGTGGGTGTGATCGACGGTCACCCGGACCATGCCGAGGGGGGTCAGGCGGTAGGCGCGGCTGTCGCCGACGTTGGCCACCTCCACCCGGTTGCCCCAGGCGTGCGCGACGACGAGGGTCGTTCCCATGGGGCGCCCGCCGGCCCGGTCGTGAACCGCCCGGTTGGCACGCCGGACCGCCTGGTCGAGGGTGCTTCCCCCCCTCATCTCGTTGCGCAGGGTCTCGAGGGCGGTGCGGCTCGCCACGTCGCCGAGCTCGAGTCCGCCCATCCCGTCGGCGACGGCCACGACGATTCCCCCGTCGGCGAGCCGCATCGAGAGGACCGAATCCTGGGTCCCCTCCCGGCGTCCGGCCTCGGTCCGCAGGGCGACATGCCAGCCGTTCGTGGTGGGTCCGACTGTCACGGCATCAGGAAGTGAAAGGTTGCCTCGCCCAACCGGACCTCGTCGCCCGATCGGAGTTCTCTCGGCTCAGCCCCGGCGGGGAGCGCCTCACCATTGACCCGCACCGGGTGCGTCGCCACCAGGCTCTCGATCCACCACTGGCGCTGCCGGAACGACATGCGCGCATGCCGGTCCCGGACCGAGGGGTGACTCACAGTGACGTGTCCCGGTGGCTCTCCCTCGGCCCACCCCAGGGTGACGGTGGTGGTGTCGTGTCCGGAGCGGACAAACCGGATCTCCTCGCGCACGATATCGGGATCGAGGGGACGCAGACGTCCGGGCAGGAGTTGTAGTGTCGCACGAGAGAGGGGCCCGGGTCCATGGCCCGGCGAAGACGCGGCGGCGGCGTCCTGCACCCGGCCCGCGGGCGGCGTGGGCGGGCCTTCGGCCGAGAGGTCGGGGGGATCCCACCTCCCCTCCGCTCCCTCCCGCGCGCGGCCGTCGTCCGTCAGTCTTCGCCCGACCGCAGGCCGGACCACCGGCGGTGCGACCTCGTTCCTCTTCGCCGGTCCGGGGGCACGCGGCCGGCTCCTGTCGCCCCGCCCCCAGAGTCGCCGGAGAATCCTCCGGAAGAGCGAGGGTTTCTCGACCGGGTCGCCCCAGACGAAGATGCGGGGCCGCTCGTCGGGACTCCCCCCCTCGGGGGACTCGGCGATTCGCATCGAATCGTCGTCACGGGGTGCGACCATGAAAGCTCCGGGAAGGCGACGCGCGGTACCGGAAGGTACACCCTTCCTGCCACTTTCGCGCCGCCCACCGCCTCACCCTAGCGATAGACGATGCACGACCGGTTCGGATTCACCGGATCGTGGAGCACCGCCACCGGGTCACCCGCACTCCAGTACCGGGTCATTTCCTGGACACACTCCGCGTGTCCGACGTGATACGCTCCGCTCACCTCGAAGTCGTACTTGATCCTGGCATAGAAGCCGTCCGTGGCGGTCACCGACCGGATGATCCCGGGCGCGAACAGACCGTGCCGAAAGAGGCGGTCGAACCTCTGCTTGCGCTTCTGCACTCCCCACCGGTAGAGCAGGGGAACGCCGCCCAGCGTCGCGACCGACGCAGCGCCGGCAAAGATCACCCAGATCGCGTGGGCCCCGTCCGACCACGGACGGCGCGCCGGAAAGAGCGGGTGCATGAGGTTGCGGTAGACGTCGCGGAACTCGCCTTCGGGGTCGCGGGGCGGCGGACCCATGTCCACGAAGCCCGGTTCGCCCTCGACCCCGACCAGCGAGTCCCGTGGTGCGCTGGCCAGGACCACCGGGACCGGCAGATGGCGAACAGGCAGAGACACGACCCGTTCCTGCGGCTCCTCGGAAAGCAGCAGACGCCGGGCCGCGTCGGCCGTAGGGGGGCGATCGCGCGGCGCAGGACGGAGGAGCGCCTCGAGCAGGCGTCCCAGCGATGACCCGGTCGCGAGATTCTCCGGGATCTCGAGTCGTCCCGAGTCGAACGAGAAGTCGGCCGGCGGGCGACCGGTCACGAGATGGAGGAGGGTGGCGCCGAGTGCGTAGAGGTCGGCGGTGGCTGTGGCCTGCCCCAGGAACTGCTCGGGCGGCATGTAGCCCACCGTGCCCACCACGGTCGTCCCGGACACACCGGGAGGTTGCCAGCCCATGCTTACCCCACCGAAATCGACCAGCGCCGGCGTCCCATCGGCTCGCAGCAGCACATTGGCCGGCTTGATGTCACGGTGGATCACCGGCGGCGCGCGACCGTGCAGGTAGTCCAGGATCTCCAGCAGGCCGAGCGCGAGATCGTGGATCTCCTTCTGACCGAGCATCGGGCCGGAGGCCATGCGCTGCTGCAGCGACGGCCCCTCGATGAACTCCTGCACGATGTAGAAGGTGGTCGCGTCGCCTTCCCCCTCGAAGTAGTCGTAGACCTCTGGAATGCCCGGATGCTCGAGCCTGGAGAGCATGCTCGCCTCACGCTCGAAGAGTTCGAGGAACTTCCAGTCGTCGAGCCGCGCGAAATGCAGCTCCTTGACCGCGACCAGGCGATCCTCGTGCAGGTCGGAGCAGAGAAGCGTGCGCGCCGACGATCCCTCGCCGAGCACGCGAGCGATTTCGTAGCGGTCCGCGATGACTCCGGAGGTCGCGTCAGACATCTCGGGAGGGGGCGTCACGGACGAGACCGGGTCCTCACGTTCGGGGAACGGCTGCCGGAGCCTGGCTGACCCGGGCACTCGGCGGCACCGCTCGGCGTGGTCGCGTGGCGGCGCCGGAAGATGCGACAAAGCTTCACATCAGGCACGACCCGGTCAAGCCGGCGGGCGGCCTGCAGGGCGGGTGACGCCGCCGTCCTCACGTGCCGCGCGTCGTCGCTTCCCCACTACTTCAGAATCTGCAGCGCCTCAACGACATCCACGCCCTGGAGCTGGCCCAGCCAGTGGTCGAACCAGGGCTTGTGCGAGGCGCCCACGATGACCAGCACGCGTGCACCGGGTCGCTCGCGGAAGGTCTCGCGAATGTTGGCGACCATCCTGAGGTTGCGGATCTCCCACCCTGCAACCCACATCTGCGGATACCCCTCGGTCGATTCCGCGCTCAGGGCCGCGTGCACGTTCACATCCGCGAGAATCCGGAGATACTCGGGGTCGTTCAGGAAGCGGTAGAGCGGGAGCAGGTCGGGGGCCTCCTTCAGCCTTCGCTCTTCGTCTGCTCGCGCATCCAGTTCGCCACTGCCCGCATGCCATGCGCCCTCGACAGCTTCGCCAAAGGCGCCGACGTCCGCGACGTCGACCCTGTCGCCGGTGTGGTTGTCGATCGGATGGAGCCGCTCCAACCCCAGTCGTGCAGCGAGGCGCGCCCCGATCTGGTAGTCCTCGTTGTTGCGCGACTCGAGCTGCTTCAGCAGATCGACGAGGGTGGCATCCAGCCCGTCGCCCGCGTGGCGTTCCGCGGCAGGCAGTTGCAGCCACTGCGCGTAGGCCGAGGCCCGGTCATGGGCCGCGAGAAACAGCGCAGCGAGGTGCCGCCTCTGGGCGGGTGTCGGGCGCGTGGGCCACGCCTTCAGACGCCGGTCCACTTCGGTGGTCGCTTCGGGGATCCCGAGTCCGGTCGCCTCCCGGGCCGCGTCGATGCGTGTGCAGTAGGTGGAACCGAACCGTTCGGGGTATCGCGAGGCGAGGTCACATTCCTCGCCGGGCAGCGCCTCGATGGTGATGATGTCGGGGTCGAACGCCGCAAGCCGCTCCAGCACGCCATCAAGCGATGCGGGGTCGAAGCTCTCGGGCATGCCGCTCAGGTGCGTGGTGGCCAGCACCAGGACCTGCGCCCGGGGCCCGGTCATGTCTCGGTCGAGCTGCGAGAGGTCCACCTGCGCCTGTGCCGCAAGGGGCGATGCCAGCATCAATCCTGCGAGGGTGCTGATCCACCTGCTCAAATCGAATCCTCCGGTGTCCGGTCTGCCGAGGTCGCCCGGGCGACGGTCGCTGCGGCACCACACGGGGGTGCCCGTCTTCAGGAGGACGGGCGACGTCTCTCGATTGTTTCGCCGCGATCCCCCTCCGCCAGTGCCTCGATCTCGGGTTCCGTGAGGCGGAAGACCGTCCACCCATCCATCGGGCGGGCCCCGAGGGCGCGGTAGAGGCGGATCGCCGGCTCGTTCCAGTCCAGGACCGACCACTCCATGCGCCCGCACCCCCGGTCGCTCGCGATCCGGGCCAGGTGGGCCAGGAGCCGGCGGCCGACCCCGCGGCCCCGCGACTCCGGTCGCACGAAGAGGTCCTCCAGGTAGAGCCCCGGGCGTCCGAGAAAGGTCGAGTAGTTGTGAAAGAAGAGGGCGAAGCCGACGGGCTCGCCGTCGAGTTCGGCGATGACGACCTCGGCGTACCGGCGCGCACCGAAGAGGGTCTCCCGGAGCGTCGCCTCGTTGGCGACGGCCTCGTGCCGGAGCCGCTCGTACGCCGCGAGTTCGCGAATGAAGTCGAGGATCAGCGAGACGTCGCCCTCGACGGCGGGACGGATCCGCAGGTCGACCGGGCCGGTCAAGGGCCGGGGGGGGCGGGGTCCGGGTCGACCGTGACCGTGTGGCTCGCCTGGTTGTCGGCCGGATCGGGGTCCGGGGTGAGCGAAGCCACGCCGACGGTACGGGTGAGGGGGCCGGCGGCGGCCCCCGCGACCTCGACGACCACATCGAAGGTCACGACGGCGGCGCCGGGGGCGAGGGTCCCGACATCCCACTGGATCACACCGGCGCTGTGCGTGCCGCCGCCGGTCACCGAGACCAGGGCGAAGTCCGCGGGGAGGGTGTCGGTGACGACGACCTCCGTCGCGGCACTCGGGCCGGCGTTGGAGACCGATACCGTGAAGGTGATCGTGTCTCCCGGCGACGCGGTGAGGGGACCACTGGTGGCCACCGAGAGGTCGGCGGCGGCGAGTACCGTGGTGGTGAAGTCGGCATGGTTGTCGGCCGGCTCGGGGTCGACCGTCGTCGCGGTCACCCCCGCCCGGTGGGTCAGCGCCCCCGTCGCCCCGGCCGGGATCGTCGCCGTCACCGTGTACCCCGCGGTCGAGGCCCCCGGCGCCAGCTCACCCACCACCCACCGCACCACCTCGCCGTCCACCACCCCACCCCCCGACACGCTGACCCCCGTGAGCCCGGCCGGGAGCGTATCGACCACCTCCACCCCCGTCGCCGTGCTCGGCCCCGCGTTCGTCGCCGCCACCGTCCACGACGCCTCCGTCCCGGCCGTGTCGGCCACCGGACCGGAAAGCGCCACCGAAAGGTCGGCGGCGGCCACGAGGTCGGTCGCGAACGACACCCGTCCGTCTCCGGGCGTGGGGTCCACCGTCTCTGCGGTCACCGCGGCCACCTGCCCGACCGTGCCCACTGCCGCGGGGTCCCACGCCACATCGAGTGTCCACGCGATGCTGTCGCCCGCCGCGAGGAGCGCGACCTCGGGCCACTGCACCACACCCGCGGCGACGCTGCCTCCTCCGCTCGCGCCCACGAACGTCGCCTCCGGGGGGAGGGTGTCGGTCACGACGAGTCCCCGCGCGTCGCTCGGCCCCGCGTTGTGCACCACCACGGTGTACTGTGCTTCCGTTCCCGCCGTATCCACCGCCGGACCACGGAGAGCGACCGCCAGGTCGGCGAAGGTGACCAGCGTCGAGGTCGCAGCCGCCGTGGCGGAGCCCGGGTCGGGGTCGTCGGTGAGCGATGCGACCGCCACCGCGTGCCTCACCGTCCCCGTCATCGACGGGGGAATGTGGACCACCACCTCTTCCTGCAGCGAGTCTCCCGGCGCGAGACGGTCGACGGCGGGCCACGTCACCACCCCTCCGTCCTCGCTCCCGCCGCGGCTCGCCGAGACGAAGACCGCACCGAGGGGAAGGGTGTCCTGCACGACCACCTGCAATGCGTCACTGGGACCCCGATTGTGCACCCCGAGCCGGAGGGTCAGCGGGGTCCCTGCGGTGGCGGTGTCCGGGGCGGACGCGCTCGCTTCGAGGTCGGCGCGGGTGAGGACCGGCGTCACCCGGGTCCCCCCGTTGTTTCTGGCGTCGGGATCCTCGACCCCCGACCCCACCTCGACGGAGTCGGAGAGGAGTCCCGTATGCTCCGACGAAACGTGTGCCGTCACGGTCCGCACGATCGAGTCTCCGGCGGCGAGGGTCGCCACCGCGGGCCACACCACTCGTCGCCCCGCGACGCTGCCACTGTCGCTCGCCGTCACGACCTCGGCCGCGGCGGCGAGGAGCGCGACCAGCCTCACGTCGGCCGCGTCGCTCGGCCCGTGGTTGCGGACGATGAAGCGCCACTCCGCCCCGGTACCGGCAACGACGCTGTCGGGAGGGAGCATCACCGCCTCCAGATCGGCAAGCCGCCGGAGCTGCGTCCACACCTCTGCCCGCCGCGTCGCCGGCGCCGGATCTGCCGTCGGGCTCATCGCGATCGCCCGGTTGTGCACCGTTCCGACCTGTCCCGACGGGACCTCGACAACGACCGAGTAGGAACGCACTCCCCCGGGCCCGAGGTCGCCCACCTCCCACCGGATCGTCGTGCCGTCCACGGTCGAGCCGGGAGGGGGTTCGACGAGCACCACCTCACCCGGAAGGCTGTCGACAAGCACCACCCCCTCCGCCGCGCTCGGCCCCTCGTTGCGCAGCTGCACCCCGTACGTGACCCGGCCCCCGGCCGTCGCGGTGTCCGGCCCGAGTTTGGTCACCCGCAGATCGGCCCGTCCCTCGACGTTGAACGAGACGACCACGTCGACGGGGGTGTTGAACGCCTGTGCCGAGTGGAGGCGCGCGCGGGCCTCGTAGCTCCCCGGGGGGAGGGGACCGGGGTCCGCCACGAGCACGAGTTCGGTGGGAAGGCTCGACGACACCAGCGTCGCGGCGAGCCACGCCTCGCCGTCGGCGTGCACGACCTCGACCGAGAGGTCGTCGACGGTGCCGCCCCCGCTGTTGTCGATGGCGATCCGCTGTTCGGGGGGACGCTCCCCCCCGCTCACTCCCGAGAACCCGGCCAGCGCGGGAGTCGCCCGCACCAGGGGGTCGTCGGCGACCACGCGGAGCCGCACCGGGAGCGCCAGCGGGCCGTTCGGCGCGGCCGGCGACGAGAGGGTCACCGTGGCGTCGTGGTTCCCGGCCGGGAGTCCCGTGGCCGACGCGACGAGGTGGAGGGTGGTGGGGGCGGTCGTCGACGCCAGGGAGGGGGTGAGCCACCCGGTCGCCCCCCCCGCCGCGTAGGCCACCGAGGCGACCAGGCCGCCGAGCGTTCCTGCGCCGGCGTTGCGGACCTCGACCTCGACCGGGTCGGGGGGGAGGTCGCTGCCGAACGGCGTGGTGAAAACGACCGACTCGGGGTCGACCGCGAGGGTCGGCGGGGGGTCGACATGGATCGTGACGGACCCCGTGACCCCGCCGGCCGTGGCACGCACCGTTCCGCTCCCGGGTCCCGCCGCCGTCACCATTCCGGTGGCGTCGACGGTCACGACGGACGGGGGCGTCGCACTCCATTCCACCCCGATGGACGTGGGGACTGCCCTGCCGTCCTGGTCACGGACCTCGGCCGTGAAGCGCGCGGTCTCTCCGGTCACCAGGGTGTCGCGGGGCGCACGGACGGTGACCGTGCTGACCTCGACCGTCGACACCTTGTCGGACGAACACCCGGCGACGACGAAGCCGAAGGCCGCGAGGGCCATCGCCCCCAGGCGCGCTCGTCGCTGGAGAGCGCACGCGAGAGGGCGCGCGCCGGGCAAGG
Source organism: uncultured Gemmatimonadaceae bacterium (assembly GCA_964406485.1). Taxonomy (GTDB): domain Bacteria; phylum Gemmatimonadota; class Gemmatimonadetes; order Longimicrobiales; family Gaopeijiaceae; genus Gaopeijia. The sequence continues at coordinate 8,860 of CAYORZ010000014.1, forward strand.
CGTCGCGGGCGCTCATGGATCCCGCTCCTCCCCCGACGCCGGACGGGCCACCCCTGCCCCTCCCGACGCCGCCACCCGAAATGTCACGGTGAGGTGAACCGGCGACACGAGCGCCACCGGGGAGTGGACGGCGACACGCGCGCGATACTCACCCGGAGGCATCCCCTCGGCGACTGCCGACACCCGCAGGGCGGTCGGCGCCTCGGCCGCCGCGAGGGTCGCCGTGAGCCACCCCTCCGCCTCGCCACCCTCGTACGCGACCGTGGCCTCGAGCCCGTCCAGCGTTCCGTCCCCGCCGTTGGTGATGGCCACCTCGGCCACCGCCGCGACGGGGCTCATCGCACTGCTCGCCAACCCCACCGCGTCGGCAGCAAGCACGATAAGCGGCGGCGGGGGTGCGACCGCGAAGGTGACCGCCAGCGTCCCCACGACGCCGCCCCCTGCCGGAGAGTGCACCTCGACCGTCGCCTCATGGGTCCCCACCGGGAGCGCGACCGCCGAAGCGATCACCGTGAGCGAGGTGGGCGCCGTCGTCCCGTTCAATCCCGTGGAGAGCCACCCCGACGGGCTGCCCTCCGGGTAGACGATCCGGGTGGAGAGTCCGGAAAGCGCACCATGCCCTCCGTTGTCGATCTCCACCACGACGGCTTCGGCCGGCTGGCCCACCCGCCCCTCGATCCGCAGCGCCCCCACGGAAAGCGCGACCGAGGGTCCGGTCAGCACCTCGACGGTCGCCGTCGCGGTGTGCCCCTCGCTCGCGGCCTGCACGGTGGCGTGCCCGGGCGCCAGCGCCTCGATCGTGATCCGCTCTCCGGTCGTCGCGGCCAGCCGGATCGTCTCCGGATCGGGGGTCGACCACTCGATCGCACGCCCGCTCAGCGGCTGGCCCTCGCGGCTCTGCAGCGTCGCGCGCCACTCGCCGCTCTCCCCCGCGACCAGGGTCGCGGCAGCGGGGGCGAGCTCGAGTTGCGCGGAGGGGACGACGACCACCCCCTCCGACTCACACCCGAGGGTCAGGACCGCCACCGACGCGATCGCGAGGAAGCCCGAAGGGAGGCGGGAGCCGAGGGGCCGGGGACTCAGAACGACACCCGGAGGACCCGCACGTCGGCCCCGAACCCGCGGGAGCGGACCGACGGTCCCAGAAGAAGAGTCGCCCCCCCTCCCACCTCCACCGCCGCCCCGCTGTCGCGCATCCCCCGTGCGTGGAGGAAGGCTTCCACCGCTCCCCCCACTGCCACCGCCGCCATCCCGGCGATGCCCACCGTGCGCCAGGGGTAGCGGGTGGTGCGCCCGACCACCTGGTCGGGGGGACACGACCCCCCGGGCTCCACCGCGTGCAGGCAGCGCACATCGGTCTCGCTCACCAGGAAGGCCGCGGCGGCGGCGCCCCCCGCAAGGGCGAGGACCGCGGCGCCTCCGAGGGGCCGACCGGTGCGAAACTGCCCGCCTCCGGGGACGAGCAGCCCGAGGGCGAGGGTCGACCCCGGCGCGGGGCCGACTGCCGGGGCGACCTGGAGGTGACCGATCCGCTCCGAGACCTCGATCGCGTCGGGGGCGTCGGGGCGGAGACGGAGATAGCCGCGGTACGCCTCGACCGCCTCGGCCGCCGCCCCCCCCGCTTCGAGGGCGACGCCCCGGTTGAACTCCGCCTCGGCCATCGCCGGGTGGCTCGCGACGGCCCGCGCGAAGGCGGCCGCCGCCTCCGGCATCCGGCCGGCGGCGAACGCCGCGACCCCCGTCTCGAACGCCTCCAGCGCGTCTTCCGGGATTCGGGGGCGCTCGGCCTCGGCGTACCGATCGATCCGGTCGCGCGTGTCGGCGGCGTCCTCCCCATCGGCCCCGGCGGCGAGGGCGGCGCAGTACCACCGAACCGCGTCGTCCGTCTCTCCGACCTCTTCGAGGACCCGTCCGTAGCGGTACGCCAGCTCGGCAGAGCGCGGGTCGAGCGCGGTGGCGCGCTCCAGGAGCCCCCGGGCGCGCTCCACCTCACCGAGAATCAGCGCCTGGCGGGCGGTGGTGCCGAGTTGCCGGGCCTGCCGCTCGTCCGCTTCGGCAACCACGGGAATCGTCGCCGGGGGCGGGCATGCAAAGGCGACGGCTCCCACCACCTCGCGCTTCAACTCCGGGAACTGGGCCGACACGGCCGATGCCGATGCGAGCAACGCCCCCAGGGCGGCCCCCGTCCCCCACGCTCGAAGGGCGGTGTGACGGCGTCGTGCGGGGAGGGAGCGCATGGACCGGAGCGATGGGGGGAGTGGAGCCGGTCCCCTCCGGGGGGGCGGCCGCGGGTCGAGCAGGATCCCGAAAGCTTCCCGCGCCCCCTCCCGCCGTCAAGCAGCGCGTCGGGTCGCGGCGTGCTCAACGCGTCTGGGGATCGAGCGCCTCACCGAACCACCCGCATCCGACGAGCGTCTGTTCCCCGAGGGTCACGGTCGCGACCAGGTGGGAATAGGCCCCCGACATCGCGTTGTGACACCCCCCGTCCTCGAGCAGGACCTCGATCGACCGGATCCCGTCGCTCCCCGAGAATGCCCACCCCTCGGGCACCATCCGCAGTTCTCCGAGTTCGACGGGGCGAGCGCCGGCGTCGGGCGTGGTGAAGGTGGTGGCCGAATCGGTCATCGCGAGCGTCCAGAACGGCTCGGTCCCCGACGCCTCGAAGTGGGTGTCGGCGCGGGTGTCGGCGCAGTCCCACCCCTCGTACGCTGCCCGCCGGAGCTCGTGCACGATCAGCGACGCCGGGTAGCCGCTGCCCGTGGCCGGCGGCGGACCCACATCGGCGACCACATCGATGAACATCGCCTCGAACGGCTCCACCCCCGGCGTCATCGCCGCGTGGAGATCGAGGATGTCGAGGGCGAGGGGCCCGTCCAGCAGGAGTTCGGGACCCTCTCCGCACGGGGCGAATTCCGTGAAGTTCGGGCCGACCACCACGAGCCCCATCTTCCGGACCGACGTCTCGAACTCCACGGAGTCCGTGGGACTGCCGGCCGCCTCGACCTCGCTGCCGCCGGGAGGAGGGGCGTCGCCGCCGCCACAGGCGCCGAGGAATCCGGCGAGTGCAACTGCGAGAGCCGTGCGCATCTCAGCCTCCATCGAAGGGGGGATCGGGGGGACCGGCCCGCTCGACCCCGGGAAAGCGGCCCCCGGGCCGTCGCGGTGTCCGCGTCGCCAGGTCGAAGGTATCGCCCTCGCGCAGCAGATAGAAACCGCTGCCTCCCGACACCCGGGTCTCCGCGTCGTAGATGGCGACGTACCCCCCGCCCACCACGACCATCTCGTCGCCTTCGACCAGGACGGCCGTGTCTTCGTCGATCCCGATGCCGAGCAATTCGGGGTAGACGTCGATCACCTCGAGCAGGTCGAACTGCCGATTGCGGGCGAGAAGGTGCTGGTCGATCGCCGTATCGCGAAGAAAGCCGAATCCCTCTTCGTGGTCCCCCATCACGATCGTGTTGGAGCGGGTGTCGCCGCGCACCAGGTAGGACCCCTGGATCGAGGCCCCGGCCGAGGTACCGCCGATCACCCCGCCACGATCGAGCACGTCGCGCAGCGCCCGCTCGGTGCGGGTCCCGAGGTAGGCCGCCGCGAGACGCCACTGCCGCCCCCCCGGAAACCAGACCCCGGCCGCGGTGGAGAGGGGGGCCACGAACGCCTCGGTATCGGCCACCTCGCGGTCGTAGGTGTGAAGCACCGCGAGGTTACGCGCCCCGGCGGCCCGGAGCTGTTCGAGACAGGTACACTCGCTCGCGTAGGCGGCGTCGTCGCTCCCGCCGGCGGTGGGGATCACGACGATCGGGGCGTCGGGGCCTCCGGCGCGCTCGATGAAGGCCCGCACGATCGCGAGGTCCTCGAGGGCCCCACCCACGATCACCAGGCTCCCCCGTTCCGGCCCGACCACCGGTCCCGCCGCGTCGCCGCCGCCCTGGGCAGCCCCCGCCGGGGACGCGCAGGCCGCCGCCAGCGCAAGGAGCGCCGCGAGCGCCACCTGCCGGATGCCGCTCCCCCACACGCCGCGTCGACCTTTACCCGCCATCAGGAGAGGCCTCGCACGCGGCCATCGACGACCGTCATCCCCGCAGCCGCCGGCCGCGCCCCGAGGCCCGGCATGGTCATCAGCGCCCCCGTCTTCACGACCACGAATCCGGCCCCTGCCGAGGGCGTCACCTCGCGCACCATGATGCGGAAGCCCGAGGGGCGGCCGAGGAGGGTGGGGTCGTCGGAGAAGGAGTACTGGGTCTTGGCCATGCAGACCGGCACGTCGCGGAGTCCGATCGACTCCAGCCGCTCCATCTCGCGCGCTGCGACCGGCGTGAAGTCGACGCCGTCGGCACCGTAGATCTCGCGGGCCACCGTCTCGATCTTCGAGCGGAGCGAGCCTTCCAGGGGGTAGAGGGGACGATAGTCCGCCTCGCCCCCGTCGATCACGCTGCGCACCGCATCGGCGAGTTCCAGGCAACCCGCGCCCCCCGCACCCCAGGGGTCGGCGACCACCGCGCTCACCCCGACCTCGCGGCAGGCATCCAGGACCGCGTCGATCTCGGCCGGAGTGTCACTCGTGAAGCGGTTCAGGGCGACCACCGGGGGAACCCCGAACTTGCGGATGTTCTCGACGTGCGCCTGGAGGTTGACGGCACCGGCCCGCACCGCGCCCACGTCTTCCACGCCGAGCACCCCGGCCGCCACCCCGCCGTTCAGCTTGAGCGCCCGCACCGTCGCCACGACGACGGCGGCCGACGGCCGGAGTCCCCCGAAGCGGCACGTGATG
>CAYORZ010000015.1:0-12802 GCA_964406485.1 uncultured Gemmatimonadaceae bacterium
GCGCCGTCACGCACCATGGGGCGGCCGGCGGGATCGCCATCACGGCGAGCCACAACCCGGCGGAGTGGAACGCGCTGAAGCTGGTCACGGCCGAGGGGATGTTTCTCGACGCCGACGCCTCTCTCCGCTTCCGGCGCTTTCTCCGCGAAGACGACCCTCCTCGTGCGCCGTGGGACGCGCTCGGAAGCCTCGCGACCGACGAGGAGGCCATCGACCGCCACCTCGCGGCGATCCTGGCGCTGGATCTCGTCGACGTCGAGGCCATCCGCGCGGCCGCCCTCCCCGTGGCCCTCGACTGCGTGCGGGGGGCGGGCGGTCTCGTGATCCCCCGCCTCCTGGAGGCGCTCGGGTGTACCACCACCGCGATCCACACCGAGCCCGACGGCTTCTTTCCCCGTGACCCCGAGCCGACGGCGGAGCATCTGTCCGAGCTGGGCGACGTCGTGCGGAGGAGCGGGGCGGTGGTGGGCCTCGCCGTGGACCCCGACGTCGACCGCCTTTCGCTCGTCGACGAGACCGGGGGGGCGGTGGGCGAGGACCTGACCCTGGCGCTCGCCGCCGACACCGTCCTCCGCCGGACCCCCGGCCCGGTGGTCACGAACCTCTCCACGTCGCGGGTGGTGGCCGACGTGGCCGAGGCGCACGGGGTACCGATGGGGTGGGCGCCCGTGGGCGAGATCCATGTCGCCCGACGGATGCAGGCCGAGGGGGCGGTGATCGGGGGAGAGGGGAACGGCGGCGTGATCCTCCCGGCGCTCCACCACACGCGCGACGCCCCGGTGGCGGTGGCGCTGATCCTCCAGCATCTGGTCGACACCGGAGAGGCGCTCTCGGGTGCGGTCGCCCGCTGGCCGACGTACCATATCGTCAAGGCCAAGGTGGACTTCGACCGCGACGGACTGGACGACGCCTACGCGGCGCTCGCCGCCGACCTCGACGCCGACGCGGAAGACCGCACCGACGGCCAGCGGCTGAGCTGGGAACGTCGGCGCGCATGGCTGCATGTGCGGCCGTCCGGAACGGAGCCTGTCGTCCGTCTCATCGCCGAGGCGCCCCGGGAGAAGGAGGCGCAGGCGCTGGTGGAGAGGGCGGGGGAGATCCTGGGCGGCGTGGCGTGAGCGCGGCGTGCGACTCCGTGGGCGTACTGACGCATTCCCGACGCTACGGCGTCCTTCCGAAGTGAGATGACATGTGCGGCATTGTAGGCTATCTGGGACATCGTGAGGCGGCCCCCATCCTCCTCGAGGGCCTCCGGCGGCTGGAGTACCGGGGGTACGACTCGGCGGGAATGAGCGTCATGAACTCCGCGGGCGAGATCACGACGATCCGCCGTGCGGGGAAACTCGTGGAGCTCGAGAACGCGATTGTCGACGCGATGCCGGAGGGGCAGATCGGGATGGCGCACACCCGGTGGGCGACCCACGGTCCCCCGACCGAACTCAATGCCCATCCGCACACCAGCCGCGACGGCGAGATCACCCTCATCCACAACGGCATCATCGAGAACGCCGGGGTGCTGCGGTCGCGTCTGGAGGAACTCGGCTACGACTTCCGGTCCGACACCGACACCGAGGCGGTGGTTCACCTCATCGATCACCTCTGGCCGGACAGCGGCAAACTCGAAGACGCCGTGGCCGCCGCACTCGCCCAGGTCGAGGGGACGTACGGGCTGGTCGTGATGTCGTCGCGCGACCCCTTCAAGCTGGTCGTTTCGCGCAACGGGAGCCCCCTCCTTCTCGGGATCGGTCCCGAGGGCGAGCTGATGGCGGGGTCCGACGTGGCGGCCGTCGTCGGTGTGACCCGTGACGTCGTCTACCTCGACGACGGCGACGTCGGCGTCCTCGACCGCACCGCCTACCGCACCTTCCACCTGGAGCGGGGCTCGGTCCGACGCCAGATCCACCAGGTCACCTGGGACCTCTCCGCGATCGAGAAGGGGGGGTACGACCACTTCATGCTCAAGGAGATCCACGAGCAGCCCCAGTCGCTGCGCGACGTGATGCGTGGCCGTCTGCTTCCCGAGGAGGGGATGGCTCGGCTGGGTGGGATCACCCTCTCCGACGCCGAGCTGGCCAAGGTCGAGCGGATCACGATCACCGCCTGCGGCACCTCGTGGCATGCGGGACTCCTGGGCGAGTACCTTCTCGAGGACCTCGCCCGGATCCCGGTCGACGTCCAGTACGCCTCGGAGTTCCGCTACAAGAACCCGGTGATCGAGGACAATTCGCTGATCCTCGCGATCAGCCAGTCGGGCGAGACGGCCGACACCCTGGCGGCGCTCCGCGAAGCCCGGCGGCGGGGGGCGCTCACCATGGGGATCGTCAACGTGGTCGGCAGCTCGATCGCCCGCGAGACCGACTTCGGGATGCACCTCCACGCCGGACCGGAGATCGGGGTGGCGTCGACGAAGGCCTTCACCAGCCAGATCGTCGCGCTCGTCCTCTTCAGCCTCTACCTGGGGCGGAGGCGCGCCCTTTCGGTCCTCGAGGGGCGGGAAATGGTCGAGGCGCTCCAGCGGCTCCCCGACCAGGTCGAGGAAACCCTCCAGCTCTCCGACCAGCTGCGCGACCTCGCCGAGGAGTACGCCGACGCACGCAACTTTCTCTATCTGGGGCGCGGGTACCAGTTCCCGGTCGCGCTGGAGGGGGCGCTCAAGCTCAAGGAGGTGAGCTACATCCACGCCGAGGGCTACCCCGCGGCCGAGATGAAGCACGGGCCGATCGCGCTCATCGACGAGGAAATGCCCGTGGTCTTCCTGGCCCCCCGCGACCCGGTGTACGGCAAGGTCGTCTCGAACATCGAGGAGGTGAAGGCGCGCCAGGGCCGCGTGATCGCGGTGGTGAGCGACGGCGCCCCGGAACTGCAGGGCAAGGTCGACCACCTGATCCGGGTGCCGCAGACGGTGCCGGCCCTCCTGCCGGTGCTCACCACGATCCCCCTCCAGCTCCTGGCCTACCACATGGCGATCCTGCGGGACTGCGACGTCGACCAGCCGCGCAACCTCGCCAAGTCGGTCACGGTGGAGTAGCGGCCGTGCGCGTCCTGCTGCAGCGCGTGGCGCGGGCATCGGTGCGGATCGGGGGCGACGAGGTGGGGGCGGTCGGCCGCGGGCACGTGCTCCTCGTGGGCTTCACCGAGGGCGACACCCCCGCCGACGTGGAGTGGATGGCCGACAAGGTGGTGGGGCTGCGGGTCTTTCCCGATGAGGAGGGGCGGATGAACCGCGACCTCGCCGATGTGGACGGTGGGGTGCTCGTGGTTTCCCAGTTCACCCTCTACGGCGACGTGCGGAAGGGGCGGCGCCCCTCCTTCATCCGGGCGGCGCACCCCGATCAGGCGATCCCCCTCTACGAGGCCTTCGTCGAGGCGCTCCGCGCGCGGCTTCCGGGGCGGGTGGCCACCGGGGAGTTCGGCGCCGACATGCAGGTGGAGCTCGTCAACGACGGCCCGGTGACCCTCCTCCTCGAGCGGTGAGGGGGGAAGGGCGATGCCGGCCTCGCCGCCGCGACTGACGCTCGGCTCGGCCTCGCCCCGGCGGGGGGCGATCCTCACCCGTCTGGGACTCGCGCACGACGTGGTCACCGCCGCGGTCGACGAGGCGGTGCTCCCCGGAGAGTCCCCGGCGGACCACGTGGAGCGGCTCGCTCGTGAAAAGGCGGTTGCGGTGGCGGCGCTCCGCCGCGAATCGCTCGTGATCGCCGGCGATACCATCGTGGTCGCCGACGACCGGATCCTGGGGAAGCCGCGCGACGCGGCCGATGCCGTCCGCACGCTCATGTCGCTCGCGGGGCGGAGCCACGAGGTGCTTTCCGGACTCGCGCTCGCGCTTCCCGCCGGCGATCTCCCGATCCCCCCGGAGGCCCCCCGGGTGCTCGCGCGCGTCGATCGCACGCGGGTGCACTTCCGCGACTTCGACGAGGGGTGGGCGCGGGCCTACGTCGCCACCGGCGAGCCGATGGACAAGGCCGGCAGCTACGGAATCCAGGGGGTCGGAGGTGCCTTGGTGGGGGCGGTGGAGGGCGACTACACTACCGTCGTGGGGCTGTCCATCGCGGGGTTGATGGACCTCCTGCACGAGGCGGGGTGGGAGTACCGGTTCGGTCACCTCCACCCCCGACGATCGCCCTTGCCCGAGGAGTGACGATGGCCATGCGCGCCGTGGCGGCGATGGATCAGGGGACGACCGGCTCCACCGTGGTGGTGGTCGGCGAGGACGGACGTCTCCTCGCCCGCGCCGACCGGGAGTTCACGCAGCACTTTCCCCGCCCCGGCTGGGTCGAGCACGACGCCACCGAGATCTGGACGGTCACCCGCGAACTCCTGCAGGACGCCGTGGCCGAGGCGGAGCGAGGGGGGGCGCGGGTCGAGGGCATCGGCATCACCAACCAGCGCGAGACCGTCGTCGTCTGGGACCGCGCCACCCTCGAGCCGGTGCACCGGGCCATCGTCTGGCAGGACCGCCGGACCACGGAGCGGTGTCGCGCCCTCAAGGCCGCCGGCCATGAGGAGCAGATCCGCACCCGGACGGGCCTCGTGATCGACCCCTACTTCAGCGCCACCAAGATCCGGTGGATCCTCGACTCCGACCCCGAGCTCGAACGGCGGGCCGCGGCGGGCGAGCTCGCCTGCGGCACGATCGACAGCTGGCTCATCGCCCGCCTCACCGCGGGGACGGTCCACGCCACCGAGCCGACCAACGCCTCGCGAACGCTGCTCTACGATCTCCGCGACCGGGGGTGGTCGGAGCCGTTGCTCGACCTCTTCGGGGTCCCGGGAAGCCTCCTTCCCGACGTGCGACCGAGCCGGGGCGACTTCGGGACGACCCGCGGCGAGGCGGCCGGGGTGGAGCTGCCGATCCTCGGTGTCGCGGGGGACCAGCAATCGGCCCTCTACGGTCAGGGGGTCCAGGCGCGGGGGCTGGCGAAGAACACGTATGGCACGGGCGCCTTCCTCCTCCTCCACACCGGCGACGAGATCGTCCGGTCGGCACACGGCCTCCTCACGACCGCGGCCGTGACGGAGGAGGGGGGGCACGGCTACGCCCTCGAAGGGTCGATCTTCGTGGCGGGGGCCGCGGTGCAGTGGTTGCGTGACGGGGTGGGGGTGATCGACGACGCCGCCGAGTCGGAGGCGCTGGCGGCTTCACTGGACGGCAACGACGGCGTCTACCTCGTTCCGGCCTTCGTCGGGCTCGGCGCACCGCACTGGGAGCCCGACGCCCGCGGGATGCTGGTCGGCCTCACCCGCGGGACCGGCCGGGCCCACCTCGTGCGCGCCGCCCTCGAGGCCATGGCCTACAGCACTGCCGAGGTCCTGCAGGCGATGGAAGCCGACTCCGGAGTGGAGGCGCCCCTCCTGCGCGTCGATGGCGGGGCGACCGACAACGACTGGCTGATGCGCTTCCAGGCCGGAATCCTGGGCCGCCCCGTCGTCCGCCCTCCCGTCGTCGACACCACCGCGGTCGGGGCGGCCGCCCTCGCGGGGGTCGAGGCAGGGGTGTGGCCTGATGCCGCGCACTTCCGGGAGTCCCTGGGGACCCCGGACCGTTTCGAGCCGGCCCTCGAGGCGGCCGAGCGCGCTGCCCTCATGGCGGGGTGGTCGCGCGCCGTCCGCGCCGTGCGGGGGTGGGCCGCCGATCGCGAGTGACGCGGGCCGATCCGAGTCTTGCGTGAACCGCCCCGAAACGGGAGTTTGAAGGACCGTTCGGCTCGGGGTCCCGAGGCAGGGTCCCAGACGAGTCCGGATGTCCTCGTCAACGGTACAGGTGACGATCGATGAAGCAGAACGGCCGTTTCATGGTGGGGCTCGTGGGGGTCGCGGCGGTGGTGACCTATCTGGTCTGGACCGGGGTCAGCGACACGATGATGTACTACCTCACCCCGACCGAGCTGATCGCGAAGATCGACGAAGACCCCTCCTTCCGTGACATGGGGGTGAAGGTGAGCGGGCGCCTCGTGGTGAACAGTCACACGTCGGAGCACGTCCCGCTGGCCCACCACTTCGTCGTCCACGATGTCGACGACGAGAGCGTGACGTTCCCCGTCGTCTATCGCAAGCCGCTCCCCGATACCTTCACCGACTCCCCGGCGATGGTCGTCGACGTGGTGCTCGAGGGGTGCTGCAACGACGAGGGGGTCTTCGAGGCGACCTCCGTCCTCACGAAGTGCGGCAGTCGCTACGAGGCATCACCAGAGGAATTGCGTCGGTGAATGTCCTGGGCGAGCTCGCCCTCTGGGTCGCCCTCCCCGTTTCCCTCTTCGGGATGGTGCTCGGCTTCGCGGGCGGGCGCACGCAGCGCGGAGACCTGACCCTCTCCGCCGAGCGGAGCGTCCACGTCGTCCTCCTCCTGACGGCGATCGCGAGCCTGGGGCTCATCGACGCCTTCCTGAACGACCGCTTCGAGTACTGGTACGTCGCCAACTACTCGAACCGCAGCCTGGAGACCTTCTTCAAGGTGTCGGGACTGTGGGCCGGACAGCGGGGGTCGCTCCTCTTCTGGCTGCTCCTGCTCTCGATGTTCGCGAGCATCACCGTCTTCTCGAACCGTCGCAGGAATCGGGAGTTCATGCCCTACGTCACGGGCACGCTCCTGACGATCACCTCGTTCTTCCTGGTCGTCCTCCTCTTCGCCGACGTGAACCCCTTCGAGCGTCTGGGCTTCACGCCGACCGACGGGGCGGGGTTGAATCCCCAGCTCCAGAACTACTGGATGACGATTCACCCCCCGACGCTCTACCTCGGCTTCACCGCCTTCACGGTTCCCTTCGCCTTCGCGGTGGCGGCGCTCCTCAACGGGCGCCTCGACGCCCGCTGGATCGTCATCACGCGGAAGTGGACGCTCCTCTCGTGGTTCTTCCTGACGAACGGGATCATCTTCGGGATGCGGTGGGCGTACGAGGAACTGGGGTGGGGGGGATACTGGTTCTGGGACCCGGTCGAGAACGCCTCCCTCCTCCCGTGGCTCACGGCGACCGCCTTCCTGCACTCGATCCAGATCCAGGAAAAGCGGGGGATGCTGAAGGTGTGGAACATGGGGCTGGTGCTCCTCACCTTCCTCCTCACGATCTTCGCCACCTTCCTCACCCGGTCGGGGCTCATCGAGTCGGTCCACACCTTCGCCCAGGAACTGAAGATCGCCTACATCTTCCTGGGCTTCATGCTCTCGATCCTGGTCGTGGGACTCCTGCTCGTGCTCTACCGCCTCCCGCGGCTCCGGAGCGAGCACCACATCGAGAGCTTCGTCAGTCGTGAGGCGGCCTTCGTCTTCAACAACCTGATCCTGCTCGGAGCCACCTTCGCCGTGATGTGGGGGACGCTTCTTCCCCTGATCAGCGAGGGGCTCACCGGGCAGGAGATCGCCGTGGGCCCGCCCTTCTTCAACCGGGTCAACCTCCCGATCGGGCTCGCCCTCCTCGCCCTCATGGGGATCGGTCCGGTCATCGCCTGGCGGCGCGCGACCCGGCGCAACCTGGTGCGCAACTTCCTCCGCCCCCTCCTGGTGGGGATCGGGGTGGTGGCCGCCTTCTGGCTGGCCGGCGCCCGCCACGTGATGGCGCTGACGACCTTCGGGCTCTCCGCCTTCGTGCTCACCGTCATCGTGGTCGAGTTCTGGAAGGGGACCCGGGCCCGGGCGCGGATCGAGGGGGAGGGGATCGGCCGCGCCTTCATTCATCTGATCGCGCGGAACCGCCGGCGGTGGGGCGGCTACAGCGTCCACGTGGGGGTGGTGGTCATCTTCACCGCCTTCGCTGCCGCCCCCTGGTACGAGGAGTTCCTGCAGACGCTGGAGCCCGGCGAGGTGATGGTGGCCGAATCGCCCCTCGGGCACAGCTACGCGCTGACCTACGAGGGACTCTCGACCAACGTGCGCGATCTGGAGCGCAACCTCGAGTGGCAGGTCACCGCCCTGGTGAGCGTGACGCGCGACGGGAAGCCGCTGGGCACCTTCACGACCGAGAAGCGGCGGCACTTCAACACCGACCAGGTCTCGACCGAAGTGGGGATCCGTTCCCCCTGGAAGACCTCTACATCATCCTGGCCGACGCCGACCTCGGTCGGATCCTGCAAGGGGATGCCGGGGCCCAGGCCGTCACCTTCAACGTCATGGTCAAGCCGTTGGTCGGGTGGATCTGGGCCGGCGGACTCATCATCACCCTGGGCACGCTCATCGCGATGTGGCCGAGCGCCGACCGGGTGAGGAGCGCGCCCGCCGCAGCCGAAGACCGCCGCCGGGTGGCGGGGGGGGCGGAACCGCTCCCCACAGGCGACTGACCATGGCGCTCGTGGGGTCGTTGCTCCTGGTGGCGACGGTCGTCGCGTGGGTGCTGATTCCCGTCCTGCGGGGGCAGCACGCCTCGCTGGAGCGGGAAGCCGGCGAGCTGACCGACGCCGAGGCACGGCGCCGCACCACCCTCCTGGCGCTCCGCGACGTGGAGTACGACTTCCAGACCGGAAAGCTCGACGCCGAGGACTACCAGGAGCTGCGGCGCGAACTTTCGGCCGAGGCGCTGGCCGCCCTCGAGGCCCTCGAGGGGGCGCCGTCCGACCTCGACATCGAGGCGGAGATCGCGGCGGTGCGGGCCGGTCTCGAGGCAGGGACGACGTGCGTCGCCTGCGGGCAGCTGAACCCCGAGGGAAGCCGCTTCTGCGCCTCGTGCGGCGGCAGGCTCTCCGCGCACCCCGAGGCGTCGCCCTCGTCGTGAGCCCCGACGCCCCCGGCCTGGTGGGAGAGGGGCTGGTCCGGTCCTTCGGCGCCGCCACCGCGGTCGACGGCATCGACCTCCACCTCCGCCCCGGAGAGGTGCTGGCCCTCTTCGGTCCCAACGGGGCCGGAAAGTCCACCCTCCTCCGCCTCCTGGCCGGGGCGCTGCGCCCCGACGCGGGGACGCTGCGGCTGGACGGCGTCCCCCTCGACACCCGCAGTCCCGACTGGCTGGCGCGGGTCGGCGTCCTCTCGCACCGGGGCTTCCTCTACCCCCACCTGACGGCGCGGGAGAATCTTCGTTTCTACGCCGACCTCTACGGACTCCCGCGCCCCGCCGATCGCATCGCGGAGCAGCTGGCCGCGGTGGGGCTGGAGGCGAGGGCCGACGACCGGGTGCGCGGCTTCTCGCGGGGGATGGCGCAGCGGCTGGCCCTCGCCCGCGCCCTCCTCCACGACCCCGAGGTCGTGCTCCTCGACGAACCGTGGACGGGGCTCGACGTCCACGCGGCCGCCCTCCTGCGGGGGGTCCTCGAATCGCTCCGCGACGGCCGGAGGATCGTGCTCCTCGTGACCCACAACCTCACCGAGGGACTCGCCCTGGCCGACCGGATCGCGATCCAGGTGCGGGGTCGGTGGGCGCTCGACCGCCCGGCGCGCGACATCGATGCCGAAGGCTTTCCCGCCCTCTACCGCCGCGTCGTCGAGGGGGAGGCCGCATGACACCATGGCTGCGGGGCCTGCTCGCCGTCGCCCGCAAGGACGTCATCCAGGAGTTCCGCACCTTCCAGCGGCTCGCCACGATGGGGATCTTCACCGTCCTCGTGGGAGTGCTCTTCAGCTTCTCCTTCGACCCGGCGACGGTCCCGCCGCAGGAGATCGCGGCCGGGCTGATCTGGATGACGATGGTCTTCGCGGGCGTGATGGGGGTCGGGCGCACCTTCGAGATCGAGGCCGAGGACGCCGCCTTCCAGGGGGTTTTGCTCAGTCCGCTCCCCCGCGACGCGATCTACCTCGGCAAGGTGCTCGCCAACGTCGTGGTGACGGGGATCACGGTGGGACTGATCGTGATCGCGTTCGGCCTCTTCTTCCAGCTCGACTACGGGCGCCACCCGGTCGCGCTCGCCCTCACCCTCGGCAGCGGAATGGTGGGCTTCGTGGCCCTGGCGACCCTCCTGGCGGCGGTGAGTTCGGGAACCCGGCTGGGGGAATCGCTCCTTCCGCTCCTGCTCTTCCCCCTCGTCGTTCCGGTGGTAGTTTACGGGGCCGGTGCGACCCACCGGCTCCTCCTCGGACGCCCCCTTGCCGAGGTGGAGGGAAACATCCGGATCCTCGGCGCCTTCGCGCTCGGTGCGGTGGCACTCGGGGCGCTCCTCTTTCGTCATGTGGTGGAGGACTGAGCAGGTGTCAGGACGGACGACTACCGCCCCCCGCGGGTCTGCGACTGCCGGTGCGGCCCTGACGCTTGTGGGCGTGGCCCTCGTGGTGACCACGCTCTGGCTCGTCTGGTTCTGGGTCCCGACGGAAGCCCTCCAGGGGGTGGTCCAGCGGATCTTCTACCTGCATGTGCCATCGGCGTGGGTCGCTTTCATGGCGTTCTTCATCGTGGCGCTCTGCTCGGCGATGTACCTCTGGCTGCGCGACGACCGCTTCGACCGCGCGGCCGTCTCGGCCGGAGAGGGGGGGCTCCTCTTCACGACGATCGTGCTGCTTTCCGGCCCCCTCTGGGGAAAGGTCGCCTGGGGCGCGTGGTGGGTATGGGACGCCCGTCTGACGCTCACCCTCCTTCTCTGGTTCATCTACGTCGGCTACTTCATGGTCCGCCACGCCACCGACGACCCGGAGCGGGGAAAGCGCTTCGCCGCGATCGTGGGGATCGTGGGTGCCGTCGACATCCCGCTGATCCACGTGAGCGTCCTCTGGTTCCGCACCCAGCACCCCCAGCCGGTGGTGCTGCGGGTCGACGGGCCCACCCTCGACCCGGCGATGGGCGTCGTGCTCGCCGTGGCGTTCTTCGCCTTCACCATCCTCTTCTTCGGACTCCTGATGCTGCGCTACCGGCTGGAGTCGGTGCGCCGCGACCTCGCCCGGATGGAATTGCCATGATCCGCTCGATCGTGACCTGCTCCGGCGCCGGGAGGGGAGTCGCCCGCGCCCGCGCGGGGCTGCTCGCCCTCGTCGCCTTTCTCGCCCTCCCCGGTGCCCTCTCCGCCCAGGCGACCGAGCTCGGGCGGCAGACGCTGGGCCGCCCCTACTGGCACGTCTTCGCGGCCTACGCCGTGGCGCTCCTCCTCATCGGGGGGTGGGTGGTCTCCATTTCCCGCCGGCTCCGTCGGGTCGAGGACCGCCTGGGCGAACGCGGGGGCTGAGTCCATGCCCGAACCCGAGCCGCCGCCGGTCGATCTCCGCAGCGACACCGTCACCCGTCCGACCCCCGCGATGCGACGGGCGATGGCCGAGGCGGAGGTCGGCGACGACACGCTCGGCGACGACCCCACGGTGCAGGCCCTCGAGCGGAGGGTCGCCGAGCTGCTCGGCAAGGAGGCCGCCCTCTTCTTTCCCTCGGGGGTGATGGCCAACCAGACGGCCCTCGCCGTCCTGGGGGAGTGGGGGACCGAGGTGGTCGTCGAGGCCGATGCCCACCTCTTCCACTTCGAGGAGGGTGCAGGCGCCGCCCTCAAGGGGCTCCAGCTGCATCCGGTGCCCACACCCGACGGGGTACTCCGCCCCGCACACCTCGAGCGGGGGGTGCGGTCGGGGAGTCGGTACCAGCCGCGCACCTCGCTTGTCTGCATCGAGAACACGCATCTCGCCTCGGGCGGTCGGGTCGTCACGCCCGACGAGGTGCGCGCGGTCGCCGAGGCGGCCCACGCACGGGGGCTGCCAATCCACATGGATGGGGCCCGCCTCTGGCACGCGGCGGCCGCGACGGGCCGCCCCCTCACCGACTTCACCGCGCCGGTCGACACCGTGATGGTCTGTCTGAGCAAGGGGTTGGGTGCGCCGGTGGGGTCGCTGCTCGCCGGACCGGCAGAGATTCTCGAGGAGGCGTGGCGGGTACGGCGGCGCTTCGGAGGGGGAATGCGGCAGTCGGGGGTGCTGGCAGCGGCAGGACTCCACGCCCTCGAACACCACCGCGAAGACCTCGCCCGCACCCACGCCGAAACCCGGCGGCTGGCCGACGCCTTTGCGGCGCTCCCCGGCTTCCGCGTGATTCCGCCGGAGACCAACGTGCTCCTCGTCGATATCGACACCGACGGACCCGAGGTCTCCGACTTCTTGCGTTTTTTGCGGTTCGACAGAATTCTGATGTTGGAGTTCGGCCCGCAAAGGCTGCGCGCGGTCCTGCATCGAGACGTCGATTCGCCAGCAATGGTGCGCGTTCTCGACACCCTCGCCCGGTGGGGTCACCGCGAGGGGGCCACTTGAATCGTGGCACGTTTTTCGCTATAACCTTGCCCTGGTCCGTCGAAGCTTTCCCGATGGCGGAATGCATGGGCGGGGATTCCTTTCCAAACCGATGAAGGGACGGAGGATCGATACGATGAGAAACGCTCGGGGTACGAAGTGGACCTCGGGGCTCCTGGCCGCGGTGGTCCTTGCTGCCACCGCCCAGGTGGCGTCGGCTCAGTCCACGAAGATGCCCAGCACGTTGCGCTACGGGTCCGGGTATCTGGACGTCCCGAGTGCCAGTGTGCTCCCCCATCTGGCAATCCAGGGGACCTACTCGGGTTTCTGGGCCAGCCTCGACCGGCGTCCGCTGGTGGACAATCGGGGGGTGATCGTCGGGTCCGACCCGAATGGGCTCGACAAGTTCTACAGCAACGCCTCGCTCGCCCTCGGTCTCTTCGACCGGGTCGAGGTGGGCGCCTCGCTGCACTCGTTCAACGATGCCGACAAGGGGGGTAACCTCTTCGGCGCCTTCGGGCAGATTGCGCTCCTGCGGCCGGCGGCCCAGGGTCTCGGTCTGGCCGTCGGTGCGCGCTACGCGGGGTCCCCGGACTTCGACGACGGGCAGAGCTATGAGCCGAACCGGCTCGGCTTTCCCGACCAGCGCCTCCGCTCGGAGTACACCAGCGGAATCACGGTCGACAACGAGAT
>CAYORZ010000015.1:12812-13091 GCA_964406485.1 uncultured Gemmatimonadaceae bacterium
CCTGCGCGGCTTCGAGAGCGACTGGTTCCCGGCCCACGACTGGACCCTCTCCCTCGGGTGGGGGAACGGCCAGTTCAACGAGGGTGAGGATCTCGACTTCTACCGCTACGCCGACTCCGAGGGAGTCTTCGCCGGCGCGGTGATGCACATGTCGCTCGGCGAGAACACGCTCCTCAACCTGATGGGTGAGTACAACGGCTTCGACATCAACCTCGGAGCCCAGCTCGACCTGGGTGGCTTCCGCATCGGAGCCCACCTCCTGGGGGCGAACTACCTCCA
>CAYORZ010000016.1:0-12925 GCA_964406485.1 uncultured Gemmatimonadaceae bacterium
CGACGTCGTCCCCGAGGTGGAACGCCTGCTCGACGACGAGGCAACCGTCCGCCTGACGGTGGCCTCGGGCGCCGACCAGATCTGGTACGTGAGCCGGCAGCTCCGGACCCCGGTCGTGATCGAGGTCGAGGGCGTCGACGCTGCCCGCTGCGCCGAGCAGGTGGTGCGCTTCGACAGTGGCGGCGACGGCGAGGTGTCGCCCCACCTCGCCCGCCCGCAGTGGACGGCCGGTCGCTGCCGGGCCGAGGGGTGGTGGCGACTCGGAGAAACCGTGGGCGTGCAGCATCTGAGCGCCGCGGCCGAGGACGGCGGTGACCCCGTGGTGGTGCAGGCCATCGCCCGCCAGGGGGCCCGCATCTTCTTCGGCGGCGCCTGGACCCCGAGCGAGGACCGCTGGACGGAACTCGTGACGGCCGGCGACGACGCCCCCTACCTGACCGCCCACGCGGGCGAGAGTGTCTTCCGGCCGGTGATCGGGGTCGATTTTCCCCTCTGGCCCACCTGGCGCTTCGTGCGCATGGGTGTGGGCGCCAGCGCGCGCGAGATCGACCGCTACTTCTATTTCGGGTTCTCCCTCCTGCAGTCCCTCGTCTTCGGCCCCGGCCAGGAGGGATCGGCGGTCGACGTGCACGCCGGGATCCAGCTCTCGCGTCGTGACATCGGGCACCAGGGCGCCGTCTGCGGCCCGGTGGCCTTCTGCACCCGCCGCGAGCTGCGCTTCAGCGGCCTGGTGCTCCTGGTCACGATCGACGGGGCCTCGGCCTTTCGGGGGCTCGCGGGATCGGTGCTGCGGTAGCCAGCGCAACATCAATCGAGGCGTGGAGTAGAGGCACCGGCACTCCGACACACCCCGAGAAAAGAAGCCCGCATGAAGATCCAGGCGCTGGTGGTCGAAGAGAAGGACGCCCCGTTCACCCTCCACGAGATCGAACTGGACGACCCGGGTCCGGGAGAAGTCCGCGTGCGCATCGTGGCGTCGGGAGTCTGCCACACCGACGAGATCACCCGGGGCGGCGACATGCCGATGCCCTTCCCGAGTGTGCTCGGGCATGAGGGGTCCGGCATCGTGGACGCCGTCGGCGAGGGAGTGACCCGGGTTGTGCCCGGAGACCGGGTCGTCATCGAGTGGCCGTGGTGCGGCGAGTGTCGCAACTGCCTCGAGGGCGAGCCCCGCTACTGTCTCCGCATGGGCGACGCCCTGGTCTCCGGCCGGCGCTTCAAGGGCGCGAAGGCGGGCACCACTGCCTACTCCCGCGACGGTGAGCCGCTCAACGGGCACTTCTTCGGGCAGTCGTCCTTCGGCACGTATGCGATCACGCTCGAGAACGCCCTCGTGAAGGTGCCGGACGATGTGCCCCTCGAGCTCCTTGGACCGCTGGCCTGCGGACTGGCCACGGGAGCCGGGGCCGTCCTCAACGAGGCGCGCCCCCAGCTGGGCGACTCGCTCCTCATCGTCGGTGTCGGTGCCGTCGGCCTGGCAGCGATCATGGCCGCCCGCTGCACGGGGGCCACCACGATCATCGCTGCCGACCTCCACGACGAGCGGCTCGAACTGGCCCGGGAGTTCGGCGCGACCCAAACGATCAACTCCGGCTCGAGCGACCTGAAGGAAGAGGTCGCCCGGATCACCGGGTCGACCGTGGACTTCGCCTTCGACTGCACCGGCGTGATCTCGGTCATCGAGACGGCGG
This sequence comes from uncultured Gemmatimonadaceae bacterium, assembly GCA_964406485.1. GTDB lineage: Bacteria > Gemmatimonadota > Gemmatimonadetes > Longimicrobiales > Gaopeijiaceae > Gaopeijia. The sequence goes on from CAYORZ010000016.1 coordinate 1,692, forward strand.
CCGAGACGGTGGGGATGCTGGGAACGCTGGTGCTCATCGGCGGCGCGCCCGCGGGGGCCAGCTTCTCGCTCGACCACCTGAGCACCCTCTGGGGAAAGAAGGTGATCGGCGTGCTCGGCGGGGGCGGGCGCTCGGGGCAGTTGATCCTCGGCCTGATCGACCTCTACCGGCAGGGCCGCTTTCCGTTCGACAAACTCGTGCGCTACTACGAGATGGACGAGATCGAGGAGGCGCTCGCCGACTCCGCGGCCGGGACGGTGGTGAAGCCGATCCTGCGCATGCCGCGGTAGGTCCGGGGCGGGTCCGCGCCCTCCGCGACCGGGGAGGCGACGCCGCTCAGCCGCCGCCCACGGCGCGGGCGCGGGCGGCAGCCTCCCGGCCGAGCGGGTGGTCGGCGCCGAGGAGTTCGCGCGCGGTGATCTCCGCCTGGCGGTACGCCGCGCGCGCCTCCTGCGCCGCCCCGGAGTCCTCGAGGGCGAGTCCCCGCCGGATCAGCGCCTGCACCGCCTCGGCCGGACGGCCGCCCCGCGCAAGCTGCTCGGCCGCGACGGATTCCCTCGATGCCACCCGCCGGTATTCCTCGAGCGCCGTCCATGCCCAGGTGAGCGCCCGGTGCGCCTCGAGCCAGTGGGGATCGGCGAGGGGGACGGAGTCGAGCAGCGACTGCGCGCGCACGGCCAGGGCGAGCGCCTCGGCCCGGCGCGCCTCCGACGCGTCCCTCCGCCCCAGGGCCGCTTCCCACCAGGCCACATCGGCCAGCGCACCGGCGAGCTCGGCCGGCGTGCCGTGACGACGGCGAAGGTCGAGCGCCTCGCGGGCGGCCTGCTCCGCCGGCTCGTGGAGCCCCGCGTTGAAGAGCAGGTCCTGGAGCTCGTCGAGGACGTCGGCCCGCGACCCTTCCTCGGGAAGAAGCCGCGCGGAGCCGAACGCGCGCGCCACCGCCCTTCCGACCTCATCGGCCACGGCGAAGGCGTGCGCCCCTTCCGCCCAACGCCCCGCTGCCAGCGCCGCGTAGCCGTGGCGGGCTGCGAGGGAATCGGCGCGATACGCCGCGGCGAAGTAGTGGAGGGCGGAGTCTCGTTGCTCCCCCAACTGGAAGAGCGTCGCCCGGTTCTGCAGGGCGACCGCGATGTCTTCGTTGCCGGGAGCGGTTCGGCGGAGCGCCGTGAGCGCCGCCACCAGGAGGCCGTCTGCCTCGGCGCGCGTCTCGGGGTGGTGGCCGAGAAGCTGCCCGAGGTTGATCTGCGCGGCCGCGGTACGCGGGTGATCCGGTCCCACCGACGCGAGCGCGACGGCGATCGCCTCGCGAAGCCACCCCTCGGCCGCGACGGAGTCGCCGAGCGCCACTGCATTGAGCGCGAGGTTGTTGAGCGTGACCGCCAGGGATGGGTGAAGGGGCGGCAGGATCCGCCGCTCGGTCGCGAGCGCTTCACGGTAGAGAGAATCGGCGCGCCCCAGGTCGCCCTCCAGCGCCCACGCCCGTGCGCGGTGGGCGAGGAGGACGGCCCGATCGGCCATCCGCGCTCCCGGGTGCCGTGCCCAGATCGCCTCGGCCCTGTCCAGAAGCGCGCCCGCCTCGCGACCCTCCCCCCGCGACAGCAGCCGGAGCGCCTCGTTGGAGAGCACCACCGCGTGGTCGAGACTGGTGGTATCGCCCGTGGCCCACCCCAGCCGGGCGGCGCGGTCCATGAGGGTGTCGTACGCGACGTGATCCCCGGCAGCGCGCTGGACCGTGGCGAGTGAGGTGACGGCGTTGGCTTCGAGGGTGGGAGACACCCGCCGCCAGACCGCAATGGCCCGCTGCAGGTGAGCGGCCGCGGAATCCACCTGCCCCCGATGCTTGTGGACGTCGCCCAGGAGCGCCCACCCCTCGGCGCGCACCGAATCGGGGACGAGGGGGTCGCCCGCCGCGAGGGAGTCGGCCGCCCGGGCGAGGCTCAACGCCTCGTCGAGCAGGCCGAGGGCGACGTACGACGTCGCGAGGTCTCGCATGGCCCAGGCGCCGGTGGCCGGGACGTCGCTCATCTCACCGGCGAGCAGCCTTGTGCGTCCCACGTCCAGGAGGTCGCGCACCGTCATCTCCTCGCCCCGCGCGACTCCGGGTCGGGCGATGGCGAGGAGTCCCACCATGAACTCATGCGTCCGGGTGGCGGCGACCGCCTCCGCCTCGGCCCGCTCCGCGGCCCGCCGTGCCACCCACCCCGACAGCCCTGCCACCGCTGCGAGGAGGCAGACGGCGGCGAAGGCCGCGCGCCGCAGTCGGACGAAGCGCCGGGCCCGCCGCTCCGAGCCGGCGACAAACGCCGCCTCCAGTTCGGTGAGCGACGTCCCGGCACGCACCACCGCCCGGGCGTCTTCGAGCGGCTTTCCGGATTGCAGCAGGAGGTCGTCATCACGGCCCCCCTCGGCCCAGCGGAAGGCGGCCGCCCGCAGACGCGCCCGGCTCTTGAGCAGCTCCTGGTCGGCTTCGAGCCACGCGGTGAGGCGCGGCCAGTGGCGGAGGAGCGCCTCGTGGGCGACCCGCACGACGGCGCCCCCTTCGCCCCCGAGGTCGCTCACGAGGAGCCGCGCGCGGATGAGGGTGTCGACGAGGCGGGCGGCCTCGCCCTCTCCCTGGGCATGGATCCGCTCGAGGAGCGCCGGGCGCGCGGCCAGCGTCGTTCCTTCGGCGTGTTCCACGACAGTCACCAGGTGGCGCATCACCGTGGGGAGGGCGGCCCGCACCCCCGCGGGGAGCGCCGCGAAGACCTCTTCGGCTCGCCGCGCCAGACTCCCCTCCACCCCGCCCATCCGGTCGAACGCCTCGAGGGTGAGCGTGCCGTCGGGCCGACGCTGGCGGTAGAGTTCCTCGAGGGTGAAGGCGAGGAGGGGGAGTGTGCCGGGCCGTCCGGCAGCGGCGTCGAGAAGCTCGTCTTCGAGGCGCCGGCCGCGCGCCGGGTCGGTCTCGAGCACGAGGCCCGCCGCGGCCGCCGGCTGCCGGATCATCTCCCGGATCTCGCCCGCGGAAGGGGGGAGAAGGTCGTATTGCCCCTCCCCTTCCTTGAGGGCCACCAATTCGGGAAGCTCGGCGAGGCGCGGGTAGAGATCGCTCCGGAGGGTGGCGAGCATCATCACCCGTCCCGAGGCCACCAGCCGCGCGAGGCTCGCGGCGAATGCCTGTCGCTCGCCGGCCGAGAGTCCCCGGATCGAGAAGAGCTCTTCCAGCTGGTCGACCAGCACGAGGAGCCGCGCACCGGGCTCGATCGCCTTGAGGGTCGCGAGCAGGAGGGGGGAGAGGGCGGGCGAGGCGGTGCGAAGGAGTTCGGTCAACTCTCCCTCGGCGGTGCCCGCGGCGGCGCGGAGCTCGGGAAGCCCGCCTTCGGCCAGAAGCGCCAGGGCGAGCGCCCGGAAGGGGTCGCCGCCCTCGTCGGCCGGGCGAAAGATCGCCCGCCTCCAGTGCGTGACTCCCTCCATCACCCCTGCCCGGGTGACGAGGGGGACGACGCCCGCCCGCGCCAGCGACGACTTGCCGCCTCCGCTCATGCCGACCACGACGACGAAGGGCCGCCCGCGGGCCTCCTGGGCGCGGAGCCGGTCGAGCACGTCGCTCACGGCGCGCGTGCGCCCGAAGAAGACCTCGGCGTGCCCCTCGTCGTAGGGTTCGAGCCCCCGGAAGGGGGAGCCCTCCGTCCAGCGGGCCTCGATCCCGGCAGCTGCCGCCGCTGCACGGTCCTCCCCGGGCGCGCGCCGATCGATCAGCCGCCGGAGGTGGCGTTCGAGGGCGCGCTCGAAGTCCTCGGGCGTCTCGAACTGATGGTAGGCGGAGCGGAGTGACCCGTCCTGCTCGTCGTGGAACCACCGCTCGACGAAGGACTCCAGCGCCTGCCGCTGGGCGAGCTTGTCCATGAGGGCGGCCCGGTCGGCGAGGCTCACCAACGGCTCGGCCGTCTTGCGGTAGACCAGGAGGTCGGGACGCCCCCGCTGCTCCCACCCCGCGACCGCGTCCTCGAACTCGAACTCCGTGCCGGAGCCGTAGCGGCTGCCGTCGGGGCGGCGGAAGCGGGCGGGGAGGCGAGTCCCCAGGCGCGACCAGAGAATGCACACGACGATGTCGGTCTCCGACGGGCGGACGATCTGGTCCTGGAACGAGTCGGTGGCGAGCAGCGGCTCGTGCTCCCAGAAGATCGGCTCCAACCGCACCCGCTGCCGGAACTCCCCCTGGAGCCGGCGGAGCACCCCTTCGGCGAGGATCCGTTCCTGCGCCACGTCACCCGGAGACGAGACGAAGATCGAGAGGGACTCCATGGCGCTCACCCGCCGCCGTCGGTGCGCGGTTGCCCGGGCGAGCTCAGCTCGGTGGCGAGTCGTCGCAGCGACGGGATCGCGGCGGCGCCTTCGGGAAGCAGTCGCACCCGGTGCGGCGGACGCGCGTCGATCCAGACGACCGGGACACCCCCCTCGCCCGCCCACTGCACGACGTCGGCCGTTCCCCCGGGCCCTCGGGGAGGGGCGCCGTCCCAGAGGGCGATGACCACCGCGGAGCGGGCGACGAGGGCCCTCCCCTGGACAGCATACGGGGGGGCGCCGTCGTGTTCCGGAGGGGCGCCGGCGACCCGGACGTCGTCCGCCCGGCCGACGAGCGCGCCAAACTCCGCCCGCGACGCCGCGTTCGCGAAGTCGGCTTCGTAGCGCTCCGGCGCGATGGGGAGGAGGGCCTCCAGGCGCCACCCTGCCGCAAGGGCGCGCCAGGCCACGATCCGGTCGGCCCCTTCGGCGAGTCCCGAGACGAGGCGGGTGTGGCCGAGCCGGGCCAGGGCTGCCAGCACGCGATCCACCCGGCGCTCGAGGGCGGCACGCTCCACCCCGGCGAGTCCCTCCGCGCGGTGCCCGGTCACCCCGACCACTCCCTCGCTCACCGTCCTGCCCGCTCCCGCACCGGATCGAAGACGGCGGGGAAGTGCTCGGCCCGGAGCTGGGTCGCGGCCGCCGCGGTGCCGATCTCGCGCAGGCGCTCCACCTGGTCCGCGCCGTCCAGGGCCCGCAGACGGGAAAGCTCCGCCTCGTCGATGGCCACCCCCACCCCGGCGAGTCCCTCCTCGGTGAGCGCCACGTCGTAGCGGAGGTAGGTGAGGAGGGGATCGGGGGTGAGGTGGTCGTCGCCCAGGTCGCCGATCTGGCGATCGATCGCGCGGGCGGTGGGGCTGCGCGACATCCACTGGAGGATCGTCTCGCCCAGATCGGAAGCGTCGCGGAGGACCTGGATCATCAGCTGCCCCAGCCACTGCACCTGCCGGTATCCGCGGATCGCGTCGCGAGCGGGGGCGACAGCGTGGGCTCCGGTCCCCACCGAACAGAGCAGGAGGCGCTCCTCTCCCAGGGGCCACCGGAGGCCGAAGCCGTCGAGGGCCGCCACCAGGAGCAGCTGGAGGGCGGGGTTGCCGTGCATCGAGACGCTCCCGTCGACGAAGACCGCCGCCTCGCCTGCCCCGACGTCGGCCATCCGCTGGGGGTCGAAGTAGGTCGGCGCGGCGCTGGAGGCCCGCAACACCTCCCAGACCCGCAGGTGACGATTCATCGCGTGAAAGCGGTGCCCCGGGAGGTTGGAGAGCGGCCAGACCGAGGCAGTGTCGGCCCGCTTCGCGATCACCACGAGGCCCGTGCGGAAGGCCGGGTCGTCGAGCCGCATCTCACCGATCTCCCGGCGGATGGCCGCTTCGAGCGGACGCTCGTCGAACTTCGACCCGACCAGCCGCGCCAGCGGCCCCAGAAGACTCCGGCGCGGACGGAAGACGTCGGCGGCGAGGGCCCGGTAGAGTCCGACCACCCTCTCGACCGGCCACCCCAGCGAGAGGGAGGCGGCGATGAGCGAGCCGGTGCTGGTTCCGCCGATCAGATCGAAGTAGTCGGCGAGAACGAGGTCGGGACGGCCGCTCCGCTCCCGGAGGATCCCCTCCAGGCGCTGGAGATATCCGAGGCTGATCACGCCGCGGATCCCCCCGCCGTCGAGGGAGAGGATCCGCTTCGGACCCGGGGCGGCGAGGCGGTCTGCGAGGTCGGACGACGGAGACATGGCGCGGGGGCGACGGGCGGAGGAAGAGGCACCCCTCCACGCGCAACTCCGCCCGGGGAGGGATCGCGGCCCGCCGCACCCTCACCCGGGGTTCAGTCGGCGGCCTCGCCCTCGTGTTCCCGCGGAACCGCCACGGGCTCGACCCGCACCGGGCACACCTTGAGTTCGGCCGTGTCGGTCACGGGGTCGTAGCCGGCCCCGGTCAGGATGTTGACCGGCACATCACTGAAGCTGAACGAGGCGAAGACGGTGCCCCGGGGCGAACGGGTGGTCGCAATGACCCGGACCTCGACCTCGCCTCGCCGGCTCACCAACCGCGCGAAACCGCCGTCGCGGAGTCCCCACGCCGCGACGTCGTCAGGGTGGACCTCGAGCACTTCGTGCGGTGCGAAGTACTCCATCCCCGCGGCGCGTCCCGTCTGTGTACGGGTGTGGTATGTCTCCAGCCGCCGGCCGGTGGTCAACCAGACGGGGAAGTCGTCGTCGACGACCTCGGCCGGGTCGCGGTAGCGGATCAGCTTGAAGATGCCCCGGCCGTTGATGAAGCCGCCCTCGTGCAGCCTCGGCGTGCCCGGATGCCCGTCCCACGGGATCGGCCAGTGGTAGTTGGCGCCCTCCGCGCTGACCTTCTCCCAGTTCACCCCATGGTAGATGGGCGAGACGGCGCACAGCTCATCGAAGACCTCGGCCGCGCTCGTGTAGTCGAAGCCGGGCGCCCCGATGCGCTGCGCGATCTGCGAGACGATCCACCAGTCGGGGCGGGCGAGCCCCGGAGGCGGCACGGCCGCCCGCAGCCGCTGGATCCGCCGATCGGTGTTCGTGCAGGTGCCGTCGGTCTCCGCCCACGCCGTGGCGGGCAGGACGACATCGGCGAGGGCGGCGGTCTCGGTGAGGAAGATGTCGATCACCACGAGGTGGTCGAGGCTGCGCAGCGCCGCTTCGCAGTGCTCGCGGTTCGGATCGCTCACCACGGTGTTTTCACCGGCGATGAGCATCGCGCGTATCTGCGAGCCCGCCAACTCGAGCGCCCGCACCTTGGTGATCCCCTTCTCGAGATCGATCGGCCGACCCCACGCGGCCTCGAACTTCGCCTGGTTCGTGGGATCGGTGACCGCCTGGAATCCCGGGTAGTTGTTGGGGATCGCCCCGCTGTCGCCGGCCCCCTGGATGTTGTTCTGCCCACGCATGGGATTGAGCCCGGTCCCCTCGCGACCGAGGTTGCCCGTCATGAGCGCGAGATTGCAGAGGGACTGGACGTTGTCGACTCCGCAGATGTGCTCCGTGATGCCCAGCGTGTAGTAGATCGCCCCCCGTTCGGCGCGGCCGTAGAGGAGCGCGGCCTCCTCGATTACCTCCGGCGGGAGTTCGGTGATCTCGGCCGCCCACTCGGGGGTGAATTCCCGGACGTGCTCGAGGAACGCCGCCGCTTCGGTCGTGCGGGCGTCCACGAATGCCTCGTCGACCAGCCCTTCTCGCGCGATGACGTGGGCCATCGCGAGGAGAAGCGCCGCATCCGACCCGACCCGCAGCGGCAGGTAGAGGTCTGCGAGCTCGGACAGCCCGATCCGCCGTGGATCGGCCACGATCATCTTCGCCCCGCGCGCGAGCGCCTTCTTGAGGCGAGTCGCGGCCACGGGGTGAGCCTCGGTCATGTTGGTGCCGATGCAGAAGATGACGTCGGGCTTCTCCATGTCGGGGAGGGGATTCGACATGGCGCCCCGTCCGATGCTCGCCGCCAGACCGGCGACCGTGGGAGCGTGTCAGGCGCGGCTGCAGTTGTCGATGTACGAGGTGCCGAGTCCGGCCCGCACCAGCTTCTGCATCGTGTAGCCCGCCTCGTTGGGCGCGCGCCCCGAGGCGATCGCGTAGACGGAGCGACGGCCGTGGCGATCGACGGCCGCCAGGAGCCCGGCTGCCGCCCGGTCGAGCGCCTCGTCCCAACTCGCCGGCACGAGGGCGCCGTGGTCGTTGCGGACCAGGGGGGTGTCGAGCCGGTCCGGGTGCGAGACGAAGTCGAAGGCGAACTGCCCCTTCACGCAGAGGGCGCCCTCGTTGGCCGGCCCGTCCATCGCCGGATGGATTCCCACGATCCGATCCTCGCGGGTAAGGACGTCGACGGCGCACCCCACGCCGCAGTACGCGCAGATCGTGCGGGTCTTCCCGGTCTCCCCCTCGACAGCGCGGTGGGCAAGGGCCTTGAGATCTGCCAGCGCCCCCGTCGGGCACGTCTGGACGCACTGCCCGCAGAAGGTGCACGCCGAATCCTTCAGGATTCCGTCGAACTCCACCGTGATCCGGGTATCGAACCCCCGACCCTGCACGCTGATCGCGTGATCGCCCTGCTGCTCCGCGCAGACCCGCACACAGCGGTAGCACGAGATGCAGTTCTCGTAATCCCGCAGGATGAAGGGATTGGGATCGTCGGGTCGCGACACGCCGCTCCGCGCACCCGCGAACCGACCCGTGCGGGCGTCGTGGCGGTCGAGGAGATCGGCCAGTTCCTGCGACGCGTATCCCGACAGGGGGTCGACATCGAGATCGCGCTGCTCCGAGGCGACCATCTCGAGGAGGACGCGGCGGTGGAGGTCGATCGAACCCCCGCGCGTCGTGACGCGCATCCCCGCCTCTGCCCGGGTCGTGCACGACGCCACGGGATTGCGCTGGCCCTCGACGGCCACGATGCAGAGGCGGCAGCCGCCGAATGCCTCCAGCCGGTCGTCGTAGCAGAGTGTGGGGATCTCGCGGCGGTGCCGCTCGGCCACCTCGTACAGCGTCTCACCCGGCGAAAACGCGACCGTCTCGCCATCCAGCACGAGGGTCGGGGCGGAGCTCAGTGGAGACATGGACGCACCTCCAGGGTCGGGCGCAGCACGCGGGATCCCTACAGGTACGCCCCTCGCGCGCGGACCGCAAGGCCGACGGAAGGGGACGCCTCAAGGGGGGCACGGATTCCGTCAGCGCCGACCGGGGGCCACCGCCCGGCGGGCGGAGGCCTCGCCATGGCAGGAGGGGGGCGGAAGGGCACCCCGACGGTGGGGAGCGCGCGCTGCGCGCCCGGGGCCGTCCCACAGGGGGGGACGGCCGGACCTCGACCGATCGGTCGAGGGGAGCAGACCTCGGTCTACTTGTAGCGGTAGGTCACCCGGCCACGGGTCATGTCGTACGGAGACATCTCCACCTTCACCGGATCACCTTCGAGTACGCGGATGTAGTGCTTGCGCATCTTGCCGGAGAGGTAGGCCAGAATCTCGTGGCCGTTCTCCAGTTCCACCCGGAAGTTTGCCCCCGGGAGGACCTCGCTCACCACACCTTCGAGCTCGATCGAACCTTCCTTTGCCATACGTTGTGCTGCCTCATGTTGCGGGAATTCAGCCCTTCAAGATATCGGATCAGGGCGTATAGTGCTACACCTCAACCGTCACGACGTTCACTGCGGAGAGGGTGGGAAGCAGGCGTCGGCGTGCTGGCGAACCCGGCCCCGCCGCCGGCATAGTCGGGAAGCCCCGCACCCCCGCCCTTCCTCCGGGAGAACCCTCATGTTCGATCGCCGTACCTTTCTCCGGTCGACCGCCATCGCCGCCGGTGGGCTTCCTCTCCTCGCCGGATGCACCGTGGTCGACGCCGACGGCAATGGCTCTGCTGCGCCCGATGCGGCCGCCCCTGCCGACCCTGTCGATACCGAAGGGGTGCGCCCGGTCGTCATCTCGACCTGGACTCACGGGGTCGCGGCGAATCGGGCCGCGTGGGCGGTCCTCGAGGGGGGCGGGCGCGCCCTCGATGCCGTGGAGGCGGGGGTGCGGGTGACGGAGGCCGACCCGAGCGTGAGTTCGGTCGGGTACGGGGGCGCCCCCGACCGGGACGGCCACGTCACCCTCGACGCCTGCATCATGGACGAGCAGGGCCGCTGCGGCTCGGTCGCATTCCTTCGCGAGATCCTGCACCCCATCTCGGTGGCCCGGCAGGTGATGGAGCAGACCCCTCACGTCATGCTGGTCGGCGACGGGGCCCTCGACTTTGCCCTCGCCCGGGGGTTCGAGCGGCAGAACCTGCTCACCCCCGAGGCAGAGGCCGCTTGGCGGCGGTGGCAGGCAGAGAACGGAACGTCGGGCCCGCCGCCGATCAACGCCGAGAATCACGACACCATCGGGATGCTGGCGCTCGACTGCGACGGCAACCTCTCGGGCGCCTGCACGACGAGCGGAGCCGCGTACAAGATGCACGGTCGGGTGGGGGATTCGCCGATCATCGGAGCAGGACTCTACGTCGACAACGCGGTCGGGGGCGCCACCGCCACCGGGTGGGGTGAGGCAGTGATCCGGGCCGTCGGCTGCTTTCTCGTGGTCGAGTTGATGCGCCAGGGCCACGCACCCGGCGACGCCTGCCGCCTTGCGGTCGAGCGGGTGATCGAGAAGAACCCCGACTGGGCCGAGATCCAGGTGGGCTTCATCGCCCTCGACCGGAAAGGCCGGACCGGAGGCTACTGCATCGCCCCGGGCTTCGACTACGCGGTGCGGACCCCCGCCGAAGACGCACTGATCCCCGCCCCCTCCCGCCTCCCCTGATCCCGGCCTACCGGCCGCCTTCTACCAGGGCGCGCACCCGCTCGGGGAAATAGCGCATCAGCGATTCGGTCACGAGGGGGGCGGCTTGTCCGAGTCCGCAGGCCGAGGTGGCCTTCATCGTGGTGTGCAGGTCGGTGAGTTCGTCGGTCCAGGCAACCAGGTCTGCCGGGCCCCCCTCGCCGGAGAGGCGCTCGACGAGCCTGCGGGTACCGATACGGCAGGGGAAGCACTTGCCGCAGGATTCGTGGGCGAAGAACGACATCGCGTCGAGGGCGACGGCCGCCATGTCGCGCGTCTCGTCGAAGACCATGATCCCTCCCGCACCGAGAAACGACTTCCGGGAGCGGAGGGAGGCTTCGTCGAGGGTCACGTCGAGGTCGTCTCCCGCCAGGAATCCGCCCGAGAGTCCCGCCATGGTCACGGCCTGGATCCGGCGCCCTCCGGCGCCACCGCCCGCCCATTCGTGGAGGAGGGTGGCGAGCGGGAGTCCCATGGGGACTTCGTAGTTGCCCGGACGCGCGATGTCGCCCGAGAGCGAGATCACCTTGGTGCCGGCGTGGTCACCCCGGCCCAGGGCGCGATACCATTCGGCGCCGTGGACGACGATCGGGGGGATCGAGGCC
>CAYORZ010000017.1:0-4710 GCA_964406485.1 uncultured Gemmatimonadaceae bacterium
GTGCCACCGACGCGGGCTCGACCGCTGCGGGGTACCGCGCGTGGGAAGTCGGCGAGGCCGAGGTGGAGCCGGGCGACCTGCTCTGCGCCGCCCGCCGGCCCCGCTACACGAGTCTCGCCGCCCGTCGCCGCCAGATGGGGGAGGGTGCCAGCACCCACTGCGACATCGTGGTCGAGGTCGACGGGGAAGGGGGGCGGATCCTGGCCATCGGAGGCAACGTGCTCCGGGCGGTGAGCCTCAAGGTGCTCCCGGCCCGGAGGGTGCCGGGTGGGGGTGTGCAGGCCGTTTCCACGCCCCGCGCCCCCCTCTACGTCCACCTCGAGTTGCACGCCGATCCCATCGGCGATCGCGGGTTGAGCGGGAGCCGGGTTCTCGCCGCCCACGCCGCCGCGCTGGGGGAGGGGCCCAACCGGATGGTGCGGGTGCTGGAAGCTCTCGGCGTCGAGGGGGAGTGGAGGCGACGTCGCGGCGCTCCTTGACCTCGCGCACGGCCGCGGCCTACTCTCGGTCGTCGTCTCCTGCCGGGGGCAGGGCGCCCGTCCGGGCGTGACCGGCCTCCGAGCCGTCCCGGTACCTCCATGCCCGCGCCCCTCTCCTGCCGTTCCCGTCGAATCCCCGCCCCCCGGGGGCACCCCACCCGCGCCGCGCGGGGGCGCCTCGTGGCGGTCCTCCTGGCGCTGTTCCTCACCGCAGTTCCCGGGGCGGCGCAGGGGCCGGCCGACGAGACCCTCCTGCTCCGCTTCCCCCACATCCACGGGGACCGGGTCGTCTTCAGCTACGCCGGCGACCTCTACACGGCTCCCCTCGCGGGAGGCGAGGCGACGCGCCTCACCGCGCACGACGGCTTCGAGGTCTTTCCGCGCTTCTCGCCCGACGGCGAGTGGATCGCCTTCTCGGGAGAGTACGCGGGATCGCGGCAGGTCCACATCATTCCGTCGGAAGGCGGGATGCCCCGGCAGGTGACCTTCCACCCCGATGTGGGCGTGATGGCGCCGCGCGGAGGGTGGGACCACCTCCCGCTCGACTGGACGCCCGATGGCTCGCGGATCCTCTTTCGCGCCGCCCGGACGCCATGGGGCGAGCGGGTGGGCCGCTACTTCCTCGCCGACCCCTTCAACGGAGGGCTCGAGGAAGCGCTGGAGATTCCCGAGGGCGCGGCCGGCGCGACGCTCGATCCGTCGGGAACGCGGGTGACGTACAGTGTCATGTCGCGCGCCTTCCGCGAATGGAAGCGGCATCAGGGGGGGCGGGCGCAGGACATCTGGATCTACGACCTCGAGTCGTCGGAGAGCGAGCGGATCAGCGACTGGGTGGGCACCGACCACTTTCCGCTCTGGGTGGGCGAGACGATCTACTTCGTCTCGGACCGCGACCCGCTCGAGAAGCTGAACCTGTGGGCCCACGACACGAATACCGGAGAGACCCGGCAGGTCACCTTCCACGAGGAGTACGACATTCTCTGGCCGTCGCGGGGCGAGGGGGGCATCGTCTACGAGAATGGGGGCGCCATCTGGCACTTCGACCCCGCCACGGAGGAGTCCCGGCGCCTGTCGATCCGGGTGCGGGGCGACCGCCCCGCCCTCCACCCCCGGGTCGTCGACGCTTCAGAGCGAATCGAGTCGTTCGACATCTCGCCCTCGGGGAACCGTGCCATCTTCGCCGCCCGGGGCGAACTCTTCACCGCGCCGAAGGAGCACGGTGACATCCGCAACGTCTCCGACACCCCCGGGCAGCGGGAGCGGGCGGTCGCGTGGTCGCCCGACGGGACCCGGCTCGCCTACCTCTCCGACGTCGGGGGGGAGTACGAGCTCTGGATCCGGCCCGCCGACGGCTCGGGAGAGCCCCGACGCGTGGCGCAGGCGGAGGGGGCATGGATCCACTCCCCCCGCTGGGCCCCGGATTCGCGGCAGATCGCCTTCGCCGACACCCGCAACCGCATCCGGGTCGTCGACATCGAGAGCGGACGCCACTCCGTCGTCGAAGAGACGACCCTGTCGGAGGTCACCGACTTCGCCTGGTCGCCCGACTCCCGCTGGATCGCCTACTCGCGGTCCAACGAGAACACGATGACCTCGATCTTCGTCGTCGCGGCCGACGGCGGGAGCGCGCCGGTGCGGCTCACGTCGGACCGGACCAACGAGCGCAACCCCGCGTGGGATCCCGACGGGCGTTACCTCTACTTCACCTCGGCCCGCGACTTCCAGTACGGTCCCAACTCCTTCCAGCAGCGCATCTACCTGGTCACCCTCCAGGCGGGACTTCCCCACCCCTTCCCCCCCCGGAGCGACGAGGAACCCGCGGCCGCCCCGCCGCCCGCCGACGGACCGGGGGGCGAGGTGGTGGCCGACTCCGCCGACGCCGCCCCGATCCGGATCGATTTCGACGGGATCGAGAACCGCATCGTCGCCCTCCCGGGCCTCGACCCGGGCGGATACGGGCAGCTCCACGGTGTGCCGGGCGGGCTTGTCTACTCGTCGCAGGGGGCCCTCCGGCGCTACACCCTCGCGAGTCGCAAGGCCGACGAGATCATCCGGGGGGTCAACGGGTGGGCGCTCACCCCCGACGCCTCCCAGCTGCTCTACCGTCAGGGGGGAGGGAACTTCGGGATTGTCGCCTTCCGTCCGGGCGCGAGCAGCGACGACGGACGGCTCGACCTCTCGGGCATGAAGCTTCGCATCGACCCCGCCACCGAGTGGGCCCAGATCTACCACGACGCCTGGCTGATCATGCGGGACTGGTTCTACGACCCCGGACTTCACGGGGTCGACTGGCAGGCGATGCACGACCGCTACGAGCCCTGGGTCGCCCATGTGGCCCACCGCACCGACCTCGACCATGTGCTCAAGGAACTCGTCGCCGAGATCAACGCCGGGCATTCGTACGTGAACGCCTCGCCGGAAGCGCCCCGGGTCGAGCGGCTCGAGGTGGGACTCCTCGGCGTCGAGTACGAGGCCGACGGCGAGCACTACCGGATCGCGCGCATCCTGCCCGGTGAGAACTGGCACGACGACTGGCGCTCCCCCCTCACCGAGCCGGGCGTGCAGGTCCGGGAGGGCGACTACCTGCTGGCGATCGACGGTGAACCGGTGACCACCGAGCGCAATCCCTACGAATTTCTCACCGGCAAGGCGAATCGCACGGTGCGGATCACCGTCAACGACCGCCCGACGCTCGACGGGGCGCGCGACTACGACGTCCGGCCGATCACCCGCGAACTCAACCTCCGCTACCTCGAGTGGGTCGAGCGCAACGCCGCCCTCGTCGATTCCCTCTCGGACGGGAGGATCGGATACATCCACCTTCCCAACACCGGAGTCCCCGGACACCGCGAACTCTTTCGCGGCTTCCAGCCGCAGCACCGGAAGGAGGCGCTCATCTTCGATGACCGCTACAACGGCGGCGGCTTCATCCCCGAGCAGATGGCCTTCACCATGGCAGCCCTTCGTGGTCCACACCGGTCCGAAGGCGATGCTGATCAACGGCCAGTCGTCGTCGGGCGGCGACGCGATCCCCTACTACTTCCGGGAGCTGGAACTGGGACCGCTGATCGGCGAGCGCACCTGGGGCGGCCTGGTCGGGATCAGCGGCAACCCCGACTTCGTGGACGGCGGGGGACTCTCGGTGCCCCGCTTCGCCTTCGTCGACGCCGAGGGAGAGTGGGCCGTCGAGGGCGAGGGGGTCGCGCCCGACATCGAGGTGGTCGACGAGCCGCACCTCATCGCCCAGGGGCGCGAGCCCATGATCGAGCGGGCGGTCGCGGAACTCCTGCGGATGCTCGAGAGCGGGGAGACCTACCGACGCCCGCCCACGCCCGCCGGGCCCGATCGCGGGCCGGGCGGGCGGCGCTGAGCCAGGCGGTGCCCGGCGTCAGGCGGGTGTGACGGCGGGCTCCCGACTGGACTGATCGACGAGGATCGCGATGGCGCCGTCTCCGGTCACGTTGCAGGCCGTGCCGAAACTGTCCTGGGCCATGTAGAGCGCGATCATCAGGGCGATCGCCGTCTCGTCGAAGCCGAGCATCGAGGTGAGCAGCGCCGCCGCCGACATGACAGCGCCCCCCGGGACGCCGGGGGCGGCGAGCATGACGAGGCCGACCATGAAGATGAAGGGAAGCATGCCCGAGAGGCCCGGCACCGCGAGCCCGCTGTGCATGACCATCACGGCGATCGAGCAGCTCACGATCGTGATCGTCGACCCCGAGAGGTGGATGGTGGCGCACAGCGGGATGCTGAAGTTCGCCACGCTCTCGCGCACCCCCGCCTTGCGGGCCGCTTGCAGGGTGACGGGGATCGTGGCCGCCGACGACATCGTGCCCAGTGCGGTGAAGTAGGCGGGCAGCATGGTCCGGATCAGCGTCAACGGCGAGGCCCCGGAGCGGATCCCGGCGATCGTGAAGAGCACGGTGATCCAGGTCCAGTGCAGGGCCACGGCGAGGGCGAGCACCACCCCGAAAGTGCCCAACGTCTCGAAGACCGAGCCGGCGGCCGCCATTTCGGCAAAGACGCCCGCGATGTAGACGGGGAGCAGGGGGATGATGACGACGAGCAACAGCTTCTCGATCACGTCGCGCCCCTCGTCGAAGAGTCCCCTGAGGCGCTCGGCGCCGGTGGCCGCGATGCCCAGTCCGAAGACGAAGGCGGCCACCAGGGCGGTCATGATGTCCATCAGCGGGGGAATGCCGATCTGCAGGAAGGGGGTGAGCGCCACACC
>CAYORZ010000017.1:4725-12705 GCA_964406485.1 uncultured Gemmatimonadaceae bacterium
GGGGTTTCGCCAACACGGCCCCCGGGGCCCGCTTAGCGGCATCGGGGGGGTGGGGGGGGCACGACCACGGCAGCCACGAGGAAGGCCAGGATGCCGGCGAGAATCGTCGACGCGTAGGCGAGCACGAGGGTCCGGCCGAGCAGGAGGCCGGAGTTCTTCGGGAGTCCCGCGATTCCGCTCGCGATGTAGAAGAGGATCAGGAGCGGGATCGTGAAGAAGAGCAGCTCGCCGAAGAGCGCCTTGAAGGTGATCAGCGACCGGACCATCCAGGTCGGGGCGAAGAGACCGAGCAGGATCCCGAGCACGATGCCCGCGACAAGCTTCCCGATGAGTTTCATGAAGGCGCCCCGAGTCGGATGCGTGAGGGGGGAGTCGAATCAGCCGCCAAGCTATCACTTCCGGCGGGTGCGGGCAGGGGGCGCGGTCCACGGCGTACCGGTGCTCCAGGCGCCTCGAGGCGTGATCCGGGGGGCAGTCCTGGTCGGATCACCGTTGGCGGTGCGTCACCCCCGCAGCGCGGGGAGCAACCGGCGCTCTGAAGCGACCGGCGAGACTCACCCGGCGTCGTGCGCGGAGCCGTCGTCGGTCACGGGCCGCACCGTCACGCGGGCCGTGCGCACCCCGCGTCCCTCGACGGCGAGCACCTCGAATTCGACCCCGCGGTGGAGCGCGACGTCGCCCACCACCGGCGGTCGTCCGAGCCCGTCGAGGACGACGCCGCTCACCGTGTCGACGTCGTCGTGGTCGAGGTCGAGCCCGAGCAGCTCGCCCACCATCTCCAGGCGGGCGCCTCCGTCGGCATGGACTTCTCCGGTGGGAACCCTCCAGACCTCGGGCGGTCCTTCGACCTCGCCGACGACCTCTTCGAAGACGTCCTCGACCGTGACGATTCCGGCGGTTCCCCCGTGTTCGTCCATGACCACGGCCATGCGCGAGCCCGCCCGGTGCAGCGATTCGAGGACCCGGTCGAGGGCGAGGCTCTCCGGCACGAACGGGAGGGGCCGTATCGACCGGGGGTCGATCCCTCCGCCTTTCACCAGGTCACGCACATGGATGGCGCCGACCACACGGTCGAGGCTGTCGCGGTAGACCGGGTAGCGGGTGTGGGGTGTTTCTTCCAGGACGGAGCGGATCCGGGCGGCGTCGGCGTCGAGCGGGAGTCCCCGTACACGCACCCGGGGAATCATCACTTCGCGGGCGGTGAGTTCGCCGAACTCCAGCAGTTCACGGACCACGCGTGCGGACTCGTTGCGCAGGAGCCCGCCGGCCTGGCTCTCGCGCACGATCAGTTCGAGTTCCTCCGGCGTACGGTACGCCGTTCCCCGCTGCTCGTCGCGGCGGATCCCGAAGAGCCGCAGAGCTCCGTTGCCCACGGCGTTGAGCGCAAGCACGAAGGGGAGCAGCACGCCATGGATCAGCCGCATCGTCGGCATCACCGCGAAGGTGGTCCGCTCCGGGTGGTTGAGCGCGATCGCCTTCGGCACCATCTCGCCCACCACCACGTGCCAGTAGGTGAAGAGGAGGATCGCGAGGAACGAGGCCAGGGCGTGGGCGCTGATCCAGCGGAGGTCGCCCACGCCCCACCCTTCGAGGACCCCGGCGATCCACTCGGCGAGAAGGTGCTCGCCGTACATTCCCAGGCCGAGGCTCGCCACGGTGATGCCGATCTGGGCGGTCGCGATGAAGCGGTCCAGTTCGATCGGGTCGGTGACGATCCGCCGCAGGAGGATCGCCTGCCGCTCGCCCTGGTTGGCGCGTCGGTCCAGCACCGCGCGGGGGATCGCGACGATCGCGAACTCGGCCGCAACGAAGAGCCCGTTGATGAGGATCAGGCCGATCACGATGATCACCGGGACCGGATCAATCATCCGGGTCCTCCTCGGGCTCGGGGGGGAGGGTGACCAGGACAGTCCGCGCCACCGTGCCCAGCACCGACTCGACCACGATCGTTGCCCCGTCGACCTGGATCACGTCTCCCACCACCGGAAAGCGCCCCAGCCGTTCGGCGAGCACCCCGTTGATCGTGTCGGCGGTCGTCCCCCCCCACCGGAGTCCCGTCCACTCCTCGGCCTCGTGGAGAGGGAGGCGACCGGGGAACCGGAAGCTGCCGTCGGGGAGCCGCTCGGCGGGCGGCTCATCGTCGGGCCAACTCTCGTCGGCCATTTCCCCCAGGAGTTCGGTGAGAAGATCCTGGATCGTCACGATCCCCGAGACGCCCCCGAATTCGTCGACGACGACCGCCATGACCGCCCGCCCTTCCCGCAGCTTGGCGAGGAAGCGGTCGGCGGTGAGTTCCTGCGGTACGGCGAGCACCGGACGGAGGAGGGAGTGGAGGGGGGCGTCACCCCCACCCCGGAAGCGGTGGAGCGCGAGGTCGCGGGCGTGGACGATCCCCGTCACCCCGTCGACGGTGTCGCGGTAGACCGGGTAGCGGGTGTAGGGATACCCGTCGATCGCCTCGAGCGCCTCGTCGACGGTGAGGTCGAGGGGGAGCGCCTTCATCTCGGTCCGGGGCACCATGAGCTGGCGCACCCGCCGCACGTCCATCGCGAGGGCGTGCTGCAGACGGCGGTGTTCCTCGGGCTCCAGCAATCCCCCCTTCCGGCTCTCGGCCACCAGGTACTCGATCTCTTCGGGCGAATGCAGGTGCCGCTCCGTGCCTCGCCGGATCCCCAGCCGACCCAGAATCCACCACCCGCTCCCGTTGAGGACCGCGGTCAGCGGGCGGAGCACGCGGAGCGAGACCTCCATCGGCAGGATCGTGATGCGCGCGACCCGCGTGGGATCATGGAGGGCGAGCGACTTCGGGATCAATTCGCCCACGACCACCTGTGTGCCGGTGAGCGCGAGGAGGATCGTCGCCCCCGCCGCCGACTCGGCAGCCAGTCCCTGGAGTCCCCCGAGCCCGACGAAGACAGGCACGAGGTAGTCGGAGAGGCGGGCCTGCCCGTACGCGCCCAGCATGAGGCTCGAGAGCGTGATGCCCACCTGGCAGGCCGCGATGTAATCGTCGAGCCGGCGCGGGTCCTCGAGGAAGGGAAGGAGCCGTCGCGCGAGCCGATCTCCCGCCTGGGCGCGCGACCGGACCCGGCTCCGCCGCACGGCCACCGCTGCGAACTCCGCCGCGACGTAGAGCGCGTTGAGGCCGATGAAGATGAAGAGGACCGCGCTGATGCGGATCACAAGGGCGGCCGGGAGTGGAGGGGACTCCGGCTCGGCGCGGAGTCGGGGCAGGGGAGAGGCATGGGAATCATATCCTAGATCGGTGCTGACGAAATGCCAAGACGCCGGGCACACCGCGTCGCCTTGACATTGTGTGTTATAACAGCTATGCATGCGGTATGCACGCATCACTCCAGGACGAGCTTCGTCAGACGCGGCCATTCCAGTCGATCGAGCAGGAGGCCTTTCTCGCTCTGGGCCGGACCTGGTCGCTGCTGGAGCACACCGTGGGCGAGGTGCTCCGGACCCACGAACTGACGCCCACCCAGTACAACGTCCTGCGGATCCTGCGGGGCGCCGGAGACGAAGGGCTCTGCCGAGCCGAGATCATCGAGCGGATGATCGCCCGCGTGCCCGATGCGACCCGCCTTCTGGACCGCCTCCAGGCGGCCGGTCTGATCGAGCGCGAACGGAGCGAAGAGGACCGCCGCTTCGTCACGACCCGCCTCACGGACGCGGGCCGGAGTCTTCTGGCCGGGCTCGACGACGAGGTGCTGGACGTGCACCGCGAGCAGTTCGGCGCCCTCTCCGAAACCGAACTTCGCACCCTCCTCGGGGTGCTGGAAAAGGTACGCCGGAGGGTGTGACAGCAGGCTCCCCCAGAGCAGGAGGGATCATGATCCATCGCGACGAGCACGCGAGACGTGCCCCGGAACCGACCACGCCGTCGACCCGGGACCCCGCCCGGGAGAAGGCCAAGGGGCCTCCTGATCGGGCGAAGTCGGAAGAGCGGATCGACGAAGCGCTGGACATGACCTTTCCCGCGAGCGATCCCCCCGTCTGGCCTGCCCCCCGCAAGGACCGGTAGGCCCCCGCCCGCCACCGGCTGGACAGCGCCCCACCCGGGCGTGGTCCCCGGTGGGGGACCCTCACTCTTCGCTGCCGGCGGCGCAGCACCGGCGAATGGTCGTCTTGACAATGTGTGTGGCAACACATAGTCTGTGAAGGCTCCGTTCCGGACGCCCAAGTGGAGCGGGCCCGACATCGTACACCCAACAAGGATTTCCAGACTCATGCGTTCTGCCACATCTACCCCGACCCTTCCCGTGACCGGGCGGTACACGCCCCGTCCCGGCGCCGCCCTCGTTCTTCTTCGCATCGTCCTCGGAATCGTCTTCATCGCGCACGGGGGCCAGAAGGTCTTCGTCTACGGCTTCGGCGGGGTGGCCGCCGCCTTCGAGGGAATGGGACTCCCGATGGCGTCCGTCCTCGCTCCGGCAGTGGCGCTCATCGAGCTGGTGGGGGGGCTGGCCCTCGTCCTCGGACTCTTCACGCGGCCGGTCGGGATCGCGCTGGCCCTGGTGATGGCGGGGGCGACCGCGACGCACGTTCCGGGCGGCTTCTTTCTTCCAGCCGGGCTCGAGTTCACCCTGACGCTGGGTACCGGTGCCCTCGCCCTCGCCCTGGCAGGTCCCGGAGCATTTTCTCTCGATGCCGTGCGGGTGCGTCCGCGCCGCAGCTGAGCCGGACTCCCTTCGCCCAGATCCATCCTGCAGACAACCCCACCCGGAGGTCCCCATGATTGCAGTCACCGGTGCCACAGGCCACCTCGGACGCCTCGTTCTCGATGAGCTCCTCGCACGCGGGGTCGGGCCCGACGAAGTCGTGGCACTTGCCCGGAGTCCACGGAAAGCCGCCGACATCGCCGAGCGCGGGATCGAGGTGCGCCGCGCGGACTATACCGACCCGCCGTCGCTGACTGCGGCGCTGCAGGGCATCGACAAGCTGCTCCTGATCTCGTCCAGCGAGGTCGGGCAGCGGGCGGCGCACCACCGCGCGGTCCTCGAGGCGGCCCTCCCCCTCGGACTCGACCTGCTCGTCTACACGAGCCTGATCAACGCCGACCGGAGCGGGCTCATGCTGGCGGGCGAGCACCTGGAGACCGAGGAGGAAATCAGGAAGTCGGGGATCCCCTACGTGATCCTCCGCAACGGGTGGTACCTGGAGAACTACACCGACAACCTGGCGCCCCTCCTCGAGCACGGCGTTCTCATCGGGAGCGCGGGCGAGGGGCGGGTGAGCGCCGCGTCGCGGGCCGACTACGCGGCGGCGGCCGCCGTCGTGCTCACCCGGGGCGGGCATGAGGGGCGGACCTACGAGCTCGGCGGTGAAGAGGCCTTCAGCCTCGCCGAGCTGGCGGCCGAAGTCGGGCGCCTCGCCGGTCGCCCCGTCGAGTACCGAGATCTCACCGAGGAAGAGCACGCCGCCGCCCTCCGGGAGGCGGGAGTGCCCGACCTGTACGCGCGCATGCTCGCCGACTCCGATCAGGGGCTCGGTCGAGGCGAACTCGTCACGACAAGCACCGATCTTGCTGACCTGATCGGACGCCCCGCGACGCCCCTCTCCGAGGCGATCCGCTCTGCCCTGGCAGGATGACGCCGTCGCGACATCGTTCTCGCCCCCCGCACCGGAGGACCCCATGAAGAGCCCAGGCCCCACGACGGATTCCCTCGCGTCCGCGACTGCTCCCTTCGGGATCGGCCCGCCCCACGGCGGGCTTTCCCCCCGGGTGCGGCCGGGGGCCGTCCACCTCCAGGTCGGCGACCTCGGCCGGTCGCTCGACTACTACCAGACCGTGCTCGGGATGGAGGTGATCGGGAGCGACACGGGCGAGGTCGCGCTCGGCGGAGTCGGAAGCCGGACACCGCTGGTGGTGCTCCGCGAGCGTCCCGGCGCCCGTCCGGTGCCCGGCGGGGGACGGCTCGGGCTCTTCCACTTCGCCCTCCTCCTGCCGTCGCGGGGGGATCTCGGACGCTTCCTGCGCCACCTCTCCGACGTCGGGGTGCGGGCGGGCGCCTCGGATCATCTGGTCAGCGAGGCCCTCTACCTGCGCGACCCGGACGGTCTGGGGATCGAGGTGTACCGCGATCGCCCCGCGGCGCAGTGGGAGGCCCGGGGCGACGAGGTGCGGATGGAGACGCTCCCGCTCGACGGCGCCGCCGTGCTGGACGCGGCCGGCGATGGTGTGTGGCAGGGGATGCCGGAGGGAACCGTGATGGGGCACGTGCACCTTCACGTGGGCGACCTGGCGCGGGCGGCGTCCTACTACCACGAGGCGATCGGCTTCGACAAGACGACGTGGAGCTACCCCGGCGCGCTCTTCCTCTCGGTGGGCGGCTACCACCACCATCTGGGACTCAACACCTGGGCCCGCGACGCTGCCCCCGCCGGCGACGACGAAGCCCGGCTCGTGGAGTGGACGCTGCGGCTTCCCGATCCCGATGACCTCGCCCGCGCCGTGGCCCGTCTCGAGGCCGCCGGGTACCCCGTCGCGGAGGGCCGCAACTCGGGGGAACGGGTGACGCACGACCCGTGGGGGACGCAACTCCGGCTCGTGGTGGACGCGGAAGGGTAGTCCGCCGCCCCCTCCGCCGCGGGGCGCGGACGGCCGGCTCGCGATGATGAGCCGTGCCGCCCGCCCCCCTGCGGGGACCGGTCTCTACCGGCGTCCTTCGTAGCGGTCCTCGACGACCGACATCCCGGGCATCGGCTCGTAGCCGAGGGTTTCGCCCCGACGGATGGCGGGAATCCCCTCCACCAGCCAGGCCGGCGCCGGTGCGTCCTTCAGGAAGTGGTCGAAGAACTGCTTCATGCGGACGTTCCAGTCGACCCGGTTCGCGAAAGTGGTCGGCCAGTGGGGCTCGCCCCGGTAGTTGACCATCCAGGCCGGCTTTCCGAGGCGGCGCATTGCCACGAACAGCTCGATGCCCTGCTCCCACGGCACATGACCGTCACTGTCGTTGTGCATGATGAGCAGCGGCGTCTCGATCTTGTCGACCCAGAAGAGGGGGGAGTTCTCGAAGTAACGGATCGGGACGTCCCAGAGGCTTCCCCCCAGGCGACTCTGCGTGCGCTCGTACTGGAACTGTCGGACCAGTCCGGTCTGCCGCCGGATCCCTCCGTAGGCCGAGGTCATGTTGGCCACCGGCGCGCCTGCGGCTGCGGCCCGGTAGAGGTGCGACGACCGCGTCACCATGTAGGCGATCTGATAGCCGCCCCACGAATGCCCCTGGAGCGCGACCCGGTCGGGGTCGATGAAGCCGGCCTCGATCAACTTCAGGATCCCCGGGTTCACCGCATTGAGCGCACTCTCGCCCGGATACCCCTCGCGATAGACGATGTCGGGAATGAAGACGACATAGTCGTTGGAGGTGTACATCGGGAAGGCGATCCGGGAGCGGTGCGGCACGAGCGCATAGTGGTCGTGCAGCCCGTCGGACCACCGCTCGTAGAAGTACACCACCATCGGGTACTGTCGGTCGGGATCGAAGTTCTCCGGCTTCATGAGCACGCCCTGGAGCGGGATCCCGTCGGCCGAAAGCCACTCGAAGAGCTCGGCCGTCCCCCAGCGGTAGTCGGACTGCTGGGGATTGGCGTCACTCACCTGGCGACGGTTGGTGAAGTCGCTCGCGGCTACCCAGAGGTCGGGAAAGTCCTCGAACGTCTCCTGGGTGAAGAGCAGACGGTCGGCATCCTCGGCCCTGATCGGATTCGAGAATGCGCGGGGCTCCATGAGGAGCGAGCGGGGCGCGTCGTCACGATCCAGGCGGGTGCGGGCGAAGCCGGCGTCCTTCGTGTAGAGGTGGAAGGCCGAGAGCAGGACCTCTTCCGACGCCCCCCACGCATCCGTCCCCGAATCGAGACGAACGATACGGTAGCGGGTGTCGTTGGCCCGGCCCGCGCCCCCCGTGACGTTGCGCGCGGGGGCATTACCGGACGGGTCGACGGCCCAGATGTCGAACTGGTCGTGCAGCAGGA
>CAYORZ010000018.1:0-11857 GCA_964406485.1 uncultured Gemmatimonadaceae bacterium
GTCGCGCGGCGTCGAAGGGCCGAAGGCGGCGATCGACGAGGGGGTGAAGAGCGCGAACCGCTCCTGACGGGCCACCTCGAGAAGGTTGAACAGCCCCCCGAGATTCACCTCGAAGGCCGTCTGCGGTCGCTGCTCCCCGACGGCCGAGAGGAGGGCGGCCAGGTGGAAGACCACCGTCGGGCGGTGGGCCTGCACCCGGGCGGCCACCGCGTCGAGGTCGGTGCAGTCCAGGACCGCGAAGGGGCCGGCGTTCTCGGCCGGTTCGCGGAGATCGGTGGCCAGCACCGCCGCTTCGCCATACTCCTCTCGCAGCGCCGGGACCAGCGCCGACCCGATCTGCCCTGCTGCACCCGTGACCAGAACCCGTGTCACTCCCGACTCCCTTGCGAGGATCCCCCTGGAACTTCCGGGCGGCCGACGGCGGCCCGAAGGGGGCAATATAGACCCCCGGGGGGGGCGGCCGGACCGACCCGTCAGCGCGCGGCGACCCGCTCCAGTTCGGCCGGCGTCAGGGCGCGCACCTGCACCCGTGCAAGGCCCGGACCCACCACCCCCAGCTCCGTCGCGGCCCCGTACGAGAGGTCCAGGATCCGGCGCGACGTGTCGGCGAAAGGTCCCCGGTCGTTCACGCGAAGCACGATACGGCGCCCGTTGTCGAGATTCACCACCTCGACCCAGGTGTGGAGGGGGAGCGTGCGGTGGGCAGCGCTGATCGCGTACATGTCGAAGCGCTCCCCACTCGCGGTCGGACGCCCGTGGAAGGCCTGTCCGTACCACGACGCCACCCCGACCTCGTCGTAGCCGTGAGCGGTGTCGAGCACCCGGTAGCGCTCTCCGAACACCTCGTAGCTGCGCCCGGCGTCGCTCCGCGCTCCCGGGGGAGCGGGGGGAGAGGTGGGCGCCGCCCCTCGCGGGAGCGCCCCGACTCCGGCCGGCGCCGGGCTGCCCCTCCCCGAGGGGTAGCCGACGACCGCGCACCCTGTCGCGAAGACGCTTGCGCAGGCGATCGCCACCACGGACATCGCCGTCCATCCGCCACTTCGGGTCACCGCAGACCTCGCTCCTCCGGGGCGGCTCCTCCGGGGCTCCTTCTGCCTCCGGATCCGGCCGCCACTCGTCTCGCTGGTGCAGAGACGATACGAAACAGACGTTTACCTGCCAAGCACGACGTCGGTCTAGGTGTATTCCTCCACGGCGAGGCCCTCCTCGCGCTCCAGCGCCTCGACGATCGTGCGGGTGTGCTCGGGACCGCGGGTCTCCAGGGTGAAGACGATCTCGACATCCCCCACCGAGATGTCGGCGAAGCCGCGTCGGTGCGACGTCTCGAGCACGTTCGCGCCCGCCTGGGCGACGAGGCGGGCCACCCGCGCGAGCGACCCCGGCCGGTCGGGCACCTTCACGAGCAGGCGCACGAGCCGGCCGTCGGCCACCAGACCGCGGTCGATGATGCGCGACACCATGTTGACGTCGATGTTGCCCCCGCTGACCACGAGAACGACCGCCTCGTCGGGCTCCACCTCGACGAGCCCGCGCAGGAGCGCCGCCAGCCCGACGGCGCCCGCCCCCTCCACCACGCTCCGCTGGCGTTCGAGGAGCTTCAGGACGGAGTGGGCGATCTCTTCTTCCGACACCGTCACCAGGTCGTCGACGAGGTCCTCGATGATGCGGAAGGTGTGCTCGCCCACCTGCTTGGTGGCGATCCCGTCGGCCAGGGTGCGCGAGGCGGTGATCTTCACGATCCGCCCGGCGTCGCGCGAGGCACGGGCCGAAGGAGAGGCGTCGGCCTCGACCCCGATGATGCGGACCTCCGGACGCCGGGCCTTTACCGCGGTGGCGATCCCCGAGATCATCCCGCCGCCGCCGACGGGCACCACGATCACCCCCACGTCGGGCACCTGCTCGAGGATCTCGAGGCCCATCGACCCCTGCCCCGCGATCACATGCGGATCGTCGAAGGGGTGGATCATGATCCGTCCTTCCTCCTCGACCATCCGCATCGCTTCCACCGCCGAGTCGTCGAGAACGGTGCCGCGCTGGACCACCCGCGCCCCGTAGCTCTCCGTGTTGGCCACCTTGATCAGGGGGGCGGTCTCGGGCATCACCACCGTACACGGAATCCCCAGCCGCCGGGCGTGGTAGGCGACGGCCTGGGCGTGGTTCCCGGCCGAGGCGGTCACGACCCCCCGCCGGCGCTCCTCGTCGTCGAGGTGGATCATCCGGTTCAGCGAACCGCGATCCTTGAACGATCCGGTGCGCTGCTGGTTCTCCATCTTGAGGTAGATCCGTCCCGGGGCGATGCCGGCCAGGCCGTGCGCCTCGGCGGTGGGGGTGCGGACGATGTGGGGCTGGATCCGCTCCCGCGCCGCCTCGACTCCGGCGAGGGTGAGTACCTCGTCGGCCGACCCGCTCATGCGCCCTGCCGGTAGACGCCGATCCGGAGCGGGGGGGCGACGTGCACGGTGAAGTGCAGGCGGTTTTCCCCCTCGATGACGACGTTGTGGGTGTCCTGGCGGGTCTTGGGCCAGTCGACCCCCGCCTCGCTCTCGACCACCGCGACCTCGTTCTCGCCGAGTCCTTCGAGGATCGCCATCACCTGCGCCTCGAGGTCGTCGAGGGCGGCGGCCTCGACCTCGGTATGGACCGACCCCTCCGCTTCGGCCTCGAGGGCGTGTTCGCGAACGCGGGTGTAGCTGTCGTCGAACTCCTCGGCGGAGTGCGAGACCCGGTGATCGCGACGGAAGGCGATCTCGTTCAGGGCGTTGCTGTCGAAGTTGAGTTCGACACTCTGGTAGCGGGAGCCGTAACGACGTAGCAGCATCGGTGGATTCGAGGTCAGGAGTGCTTGAGCAGGTCGGCGAGTTCCTCGGGGGTGAGTTCCTTCCCCAGCTTCGACCCCATCCCGCGCGGGGAGCGCGAATGGCGTCCGCGCGCCCCTCCGGGGGAGGAGTCCGTGCGCGGCGCTCCCGCGTAGTCGAATTCGGGAAGGTGCTCGCGGGCGATCGGGCGACCCAGGTGGTGCTCCAGGGACTTCATCGTCCCCAGGTCACCGGCGGCCACGAAGGTGACGGCGGTCCCGGCTGCCCCCGCCCGTCCGGTGCGTCCGATCCGGTGCACGTAGTCCTCCGGGTCGAGCGGGACGTCGTAGTTGACCACGTGCGTGATCCCGTCGACGTCGAGTCCCCGCTGCGCGATGTCGGTCGCCACCAGGACCCGCACCTTCCCCTCGGCGAAGCGGTCGAGCGCCCGCGTTCGTTCCTTCATCCCGCGGTCGGAATGCATCACGTCGGCGCGGATCCCCTCCCGCTCCAGACGGGCCTCGAGAACGTTGGCCCCGGCCTTGGTACGGGTGAAGACGAGCACGTGGTCCCACCCCTCCCCCCTGAGGAGGTGGAGGAGGAGGTCGGGCTTCTTCTCGGGCTTCACGGAGTAGGCGACTTCGACGATGCCGCTGGCCGTCGTCCCCGACGGGGCCACCTCGACCCACGCCGGATCGTCGGTGAGCCGCAGCGCGAGGTCGTGGACCCCGTGCGGCATGGTCGCGCTGAAGAGCATGGTGCGGTGCCCCCTCTTCCGGAGTCCCCGCATGACGTCTTCGATCTGCGGACGGAACCCCATGTCGAGCATGCGGTCCGCTTCGTCGAGAATGAAGAACCGGATGTTGGAGAGGTCGACCTTTCCCGACCCCATGTGGTCGATGAAGCGACCGGGCGTGGCGGCGATGACCTCGTAGCCGGAGGCGAGGGCCTCGAGTTGGGGGCCGTAGGCGACGCCCCCGTAGATGGCGGCAGAGCGGATCGAGGTGCCGCGCGAGAGGGCCTCGGCGTCGTCGGCCACCTGCTGCGCGAGCTCGCGCGTGGGGGCGAGGACGAGCACCTGGAGGCCCCCGCCGGCCTTCACGTGCTCGAGCGCGGGAATCATGAATGCGCCCGTCGTGCCGGTACCGGTCTGGGCGATGCCCACGACGTCCTTCCCCGCGAGCGCCGGCGGGATCGCCTTCGTCTGGATCGGGGTGGGTCGGGTCCAGCCGAGCGCCTCCACGGCCGCGAGGGAGGCCTCGGAAAGGCCGAGCTGTGCGAAGGAGGTGGGAGGAGAATCGGGTACAGACACGTGCGGGTGACTCCGGGTCGCGGGAGAAGTGCAACCCGAAAGGTAGGATCGCGCGGCGTCGAGGCATAGGTTGATGGCATGGCTACCACCTCGATCCTCTTCGTCTGTCTCGGCAATATCTGTCGCTCCCCCCTCGCCGAGGGGATCCTTCGCCACCGTCTCGCAGAGGCGGGACTCGCGGATCGCTTCCACGTCGATTCGGCGGGGACGGCGGACTGGCACACGGGCCGTCCCCCCGATCCCCGCTCGCAGAAGGTGGCCGAAGCCCACGGGATCTCGCTCGCCGACCAGCGGGCGCGCCCCGTCGCCCCCGACGACTTCGAGCGCTTCGACTGGATCGTGGCGATGGACCGCTCCAACGCCGCCGACCTCGAGGCGATGCGGTCCGGGGTCGGGGGGGAAGCACGCGTGATCCTCCTGCGCGACGTCGACCCCGATGCGGGCGACGGCGAAGTGCCCGACCCGTATTACGGGGGGCCGGAAGGCTTCGACGACGTCTTCCGGATGGTGGATCGCTGCTGCGCAGCCCTGATCTCCGAACTGCTCGACGAGGGCGACGGCCGGCTCGTGGCCGCCGGGAGCGACCCGCTCAGCCGATGAGCGTCCGGATCCGGCGCACGGCTTCCTCGAGGTCGGCGTCGGACGAGGCGAAGCTCATCCGCGCGAATTCGGGCGCACCGAAGGCCTCCCCGGGGACGACGGCGACCCCGGCCTCCTCCAGGATCCAGGAACAGACGGCGCCCGCCGTCTTCCGGGTGTCGTCGAAGAGGGAGTCCACCCGGAAGAAGAGGTAGAAGGCACCTTCCGGCCGGAGGTACGAGAGGCTGGGGAGTTGCTCGTCGAAGAGGCGCACCACGAGGTCGCGGCGGCGGCGGAAGGCGTCGCGCATCCGCGCCACGTCGTCGCGCGTGCGGTCGGTATCGGTGTAGGCAGCGAGGGCGGCCATCTGCGACGGGGTCGCCGCGTTGGAGGTCATGTGACTCTGCGCGGCGGTGAGGGCGGCAGCCAGCTCGGGCGTGGTCACCGAGAAGCCGATCCGCCATCCCGTCATCGCGAAGCTCTTCGACGCCCCGTCGATGATCACGTGTGGCCCCACCGCGTCGGCCGGCAGCTGGGCGAGGCCGGGGGCCTCGTCACCCTCCCCGAAGTGGATGTGCCGGTAGATCTCGTCGGAGATCAGCCAGATGTCCCGCTCCCGTGCCCACCGGGCCACCGCCTCGAGTTCGTCGCGGCTGTAGACCACGCCGGTCGGGTTGCAGGGCGAGCTGAACACCAGCCCCCGCGTGGCCGGAGTCACGACCGCCTCGAGATCATCGGGAGTGAGGCGGAAGCCGGCCTCTTCCCGTCCCCGGGCGAAGACGGGATTGGCGCGCGCCAGCCCCACGATCTCGGGGTAGCTCGTCCAGTAGGGGGCCGCGACCAGGACGTCGTCGCCCGGGCCGAACAGTCCGAAGCAGGCGTTGAAGAGCGCCTGCTTCGCGCCCGACGACACCACGATCGACGCCGCGTCCACCCGCCGCTCCGGGGTGGAGACGAAGCGTGCGATCGCTTCGCGGAGCTCGGGGATTCCGGGGGTCGGGGTGTAGCGGGTGCGCCCGTCGCGGATCCCCTGGATGGCCGCGTCCGAGATCCACCCCGGCGTATCGAAGTCCGGCTCCCCCGCCGAGAGGTTGATGATGTCGCGACCCTCGGCCATCAGCCGCTTCGCGAGCGAGCTGACCGCAATGGTGGCGGAAGGCTGGATCGAGGCGATGTTGGGACTGAGCTCCATGGCGGTATCGTCCGGGGTGGGGGCCGGCGACGGCCCGGATCTCGGGAGAGGGAGACTCCAATCTCAGGAGGGCAGGCGGCGGGATCAAGCCGAGGGGGCGGGGGCAACCGTTGCCTCGGCCCCGCCTTCCGAACACATTTCCGCCCCACTCACCCACCCCGCGCATCGACCATGGATTCCTTCGAAGAGCTTCACCTTTCTCCCGAACTCGTCGAGGCGCTGGCCTCCGAGGGGATCGAACGTCCGACGGCGCTGCAGTCCGCGGCGATCCCGATCGTGCACCGTGGCCACAACCTCGTCGCCATCGCCTCTCCGGGGGCCGGGGTGCTGGTCGCGGTGGGCGCCCCCCTCCTCTCGCGCCTCGAAGCAGTCGAGGGGCAGCCCGTGGGCGTGATCCTCACCCCGACGGCCGACCGGGCGCGGGCCCTCGCCGAGGCGCTGGGCCGCATCGCCATCGCCACGGGCCACCGGGTCGCCGCCCTCGGCGCCCCCTGGGCCCTGCCGGAGCGGGCGTCGATCCTGATCGCGACCCCCGCCGACCTCCTGGCGGCGCTCGCGGCGAGCCAGGTGACGATCGAGGGCGTCCAGGCGCTCGTCGTCGACGGGGCGGCGGCGCTGGAGCAACTCGGGGCCCTCTCCGACCTCGAGGCCGTGGTCGAGGCCCTTCCCGCCGACTGCCAGCGGGTCATCGTGACTCTCCCCCTCACCCCGGCCGTCCGCGACTTCGCCGACCGCCACGCCCGACGCTCGGTCACCGTCCCGCCCCAGGACGCCGAGGGGGCCGGAACGACCGTCCCCGACCGGGGGGTGGTCTCCGTCCGGGTCCTCTCGGGCGAGAAGGAAGACGAGGCGGCCGCCGTCGCCCACGATCTCCTGACCGACGATATCCGCCACCTCGTCATCCATGTGCGCAACGAGGACGTGGCCGCCGACCTCGGCGACCGGCTGGCGCTGCGCGGCTTCGGCGTGGGGGCCCCGGGGACTCCGGACGCCCCCATCTGGCTGACGGCCGACGACCTGGCGGGGCGGCAGGCCATCGACGCCCTCGAGGCGGGGACGGGGGCCGTGCTCAGCTTCGACGCCCCCGCCGACCCCGACGCCCTCGACCGGCGGCACGGGGGCGGGCATGGAGGAACGATCCTGGTCGAACCCCGCGAGACCGCGCACCTGCGCGACATCGCGGTGCGCACCGGCTACCGGCTGGTCTTCGAACCGGCCCGCTCCGGCCCCCGGGCGCCGTCCGGGGGGCTGCAGGCGCTCCTGGACCGCCTCGACGCCGCCGTGACCCGGCACGACGTCGACGCGTACGAGATCGTGCTCGAGCCGCTCTTCCACCGCCACGGCGCTTCGGCCGTCGCGGCCGCGGCCCTGGCGCTCCTCCGGAGCACCTCGGTAGCCGCGCCGCCGGCACCCGCCGAGCGCGCCGCTACCGTTCCCGAGGGGACCGCGCCCCACGCGCGGCTCTTCGTGAGTCTGGGATCGCGAGACGGCGTCAAGCCCGGAGACCTCGTGGGGGCGATCACCGGCGAGGCGGGAATCCAGGGCGACCAGATCGGCCGGATCGAGATCCGCGAGACCTTCTCGCGGGTGGAGATCGCCCGCGAGGTGGCCGACCGCGTCATCCGGGCGCTGAACGGGACCACGGTCCGGGGGAGGGCCGTACGGGTCGACCTCGACCGCAGCGAGCGCTCCGGAGGGAGGCGACCGGCGACCGGTGAGGGCCGCCCGGGCGATCGGGGACGCCCTGGCGGAGGCGGCCGGGGCGGCCCCTCGCGGGGACGCCCCGACAGCCGCGGGGGCGGAGGGCGGCGGCCGTCCGGGTGACCCCGGCGGCGCGCGGGCTACGCGTCGGCGTACCCCCGCCGCTTCCGGAAGAAAAGTCGGTAGATCAGGTATCCCACCGCGAGCCAGAAGGCCCCCTTGAGCCCCAGCATCAGCACCCCGATCAGGGTGCCGAGAATCGGCATGAGGAGTCCCGCCAGCAGCTTCAGGACCAGAAGTCCCACCACGCCGCCCGCCATCATTGCTCCGAATCGCATCATTTTCGACCTCCCGGGTGAACGTCCGTCTCCTCTTCGCCTACGACGGCACCGCGCTCCGGGTTTCGAACGCCGTGCCCGCCCGGTGACGGTCCGAGGGCAGGGCGGCGTCGCCCCCGGCGGGCCACGGGTCGACCCCCGTCGCCCCCGAAGGTAGCTTCCGGCTTCAGCACGCCGCCCCTTCCCTCAACGACGAGAACCATGGCCAACCGTCACGCAACCATCGAGACCAACCACGGAACGGTGAAGATCGAGCTCTTCGAGGACACCGCCCCGAAGACCGCCGGCAACTTCATCGAACTGGCCGAGAAGGGCTTCTACGACGGGGTGATCTTTCACCGGGTGATCGACGGCTTCATGATCCAGGGCGGCGATCCGACGGGCACCGGCCGCGGCGGTCCCGGCTACCAGATCGACGACGAGTTCGGCGAAGGACTCCGGCACGACGGCGAGGGGATGCTCTCGATGGCCAACGCCGGTCCGAACACCGGCGGGTCGCAGTTCTTCATCACGCTCGCGGCCACCCCCTGGCTCGACGGCAAGCACGCCATCTTCGGGAAGGTCGTCGAGGGGATGGAGGTGGTCCGCGCGATCGGAAAGGTGGAGACCGACCGTGGGGATCGCCCTCGCGAAGAGGTCGTCATGACCTCGGTCACCATCGGCTGACGCGCGGCGCGGCTCGCCGCAGACGGGCGGGCCGCGCTCCCGGACCGGCCCGGTCTGCCGGACCGATCCGACCCCGACGCTAGAGCGCCCCCAGCCGTACGCGCGCTCCCCCCTCGGGGGGCGGGGAGCCCTCGGGTGACGTGGGCCGGGGTCCGCCCCCGCTCCCGGGGCCATCGCCCCCGCGGGGGGTGTCGCCACCCCGCACCAGCTCCTCGAGCTTGCCGAGGAGGGTGTCGCTGCCCGCGGTGCTCGCCCCGAAAAGGCCGTCGTCGCCGGACTCCCCCGCCTCCATCCGCTCCATCGCCCCATTGAGGTTGAGCCAGAGATCGAAGCGCTCGCTCAGCCGCAGCACGCCGTAGAAGAGGCGGGGCCGGCGCCCTCCACCCGACAGCACGTCGAGAAAGGCCGCGCCCAGGGCGAGATTGATGAGGGCGACATCTTTCGCTCCGTCGAGTGCGAGCTTCACGAGAAAGATCGCGAGGTCGCGGAGCATCACGGAGCGGCGGGCCTGGAGCATGGAAGTCTCGGGGATGAAGGAACTCGTTCGTGCATCCCCCCCTACGGAGCGGCGGGGTGTGAAGGTTCAACGTTTCGTGTGCGGCGTGGCCCTGCACACGGCGCTGGCCTCCCGGCCTCTCCGGTAGTAGGGTGGAACCGCGTCCACCCTCGACCGCGAGTTGACCATGCGCTTCCGCCCGCTCCCCCTCCGCCCCGCTCCGGCCACGCTGTCGTTCCTCGTCGTTCCCCTCGCGCTCACCGCCTGCGGGGGGTCCGAAGTCCCCCCCGACGACGCCGCGAGCGCTCCGGTCGCGGAGCGCACGGCTCCCCGTCCCCTCGACGAGGTCGCCCGCGACGTCGCCGCCTCGACTCCTGCGATCACCGCCCACGATCTCGGGGCCCGCATCGAGTGGCTCTCGCACGACGATCTGGAGGGACGCGCGCCCTCCACCCCCGGCGGGGAGCGCGCCAGTGCCTGGATCGCCGACGAGATGCAGCGGATCGGCCTCGAGCCGATGCCCGGCGGCAGCTACTTCCAGAGTGTGCCCCTTGTCGAGTCCACCCTGGATCCGGCGGCGTCGAGCCTGCGCGTCACCACCCCCGCCGGGGAACGCGAGTTGGCCTACCCGTCGGAGACCGTCTACTGGACCAAGGGGCTCGACGACGAAGTGACCTTCGACGCCACCGACGTCGTCTTCGTCGGGTACGGCGCCGTCGCCCCGGAATACGGGTGGGACGACTACGCCGGCCTCGACGCGGCGGGCAAGACGGTCGTGATGCTGGTCAATGACCCCGGCTACGGAAGCGGCGACCCCGAGCTCTTCAACGGTCGCGCCATGACCTACTATGGGCGCTGGACCTACAAGTTCGAGGAAGCCGGCCGGCAGGGGGCGACCGCCGCCCTCATCGTCCACGAGACCGAGCCCGCGTCGTACGGGTGGGGCACCGTGCAGAGCAGCTGGTCCGGCCCGCAGTACGACCTCGACCGGGGGGAGGGCGGTGACCCCCGTCCCCTCCTCGAGGGGTGGATCACCCGTGAGACGGCGGTCGCACTCTTCGCCGAGGCCGGACTCGACTTCGACGAGCTGAAGGCGGCCGCCGCGCGCCCCGGCTTCACGCCGGTCCCCCTCGCCGGGGTCCACGCCGAAGGCACGCTGCACACCGCGATCAGCCGCGGGGAAAGCCGCAACGTCGGCGGGGTCCTGCGCGGTGCGGAGCGCCCCGACGAATACGTGCTCTACACCGCCCACTGGGACCACCTCGGCGTCGACCCCGACCCCACGGCCGAGGACCGCATCTACAACGGCGCGGTCGACAACGCCACCGGCACCGCCGGGATCCTGGAGATCGCCGAGAGCTGGCAGGACCGCGACCCGCCCGCACGCTCGATCCTCTTTCTCGCCGTCACCGCCGAGGAGTCGGGACTCCTGGGGTCGGAGTACTTCGCAGCGAATCCGACCGTCCCCCTCGCGTCGATCGTCGGAGGACTGAACATCGACGCGATCCTCCCCGTGGGACGCACCCGCGACCTGATCGTCGTGGGCCACGGAGCCTCGGAACTCGAAGACGAGCTCGCCGCCATCGTCGAGCCGCTCGGGATGACGCTCACCCCCGATCCCAACCCCGAGGCGGGGTACTTCTACCGCTCCGACCACATCTCGCTCGCCAAGCGGGGCGTGCCGATGCTCTACACCGACGCCGGTCCCGACCTTGTCGACGGCGGAGTGGCGGCGGGGGCGGCCTTCGACGAGGCGTACCGCACCGAGCGCTACCACGCGGTGGGCGACGAATACGACCCCTCGTGGAACCTCGAGGGGATGATCGAGTTGCTCGAGATCCTGCGCACCCTGGGGGAGAATCTGGCCCAGTCGGAGGCGTGGCCGAACTGGTACGAGGGGAACGAGTTCCGGGCCCTGCGCGACGCGATGCGACCGGGCGGCTGACCCCGAGCCGCCTCCCCGTCGGGGGGCCGGTCTGCGCGCCGCGCCGGGGAGCCCCGATCCGCCATCCGGATCGGGGCTTCCGCGCGTCTGCCGGGGCCACCCGCCCAACAGCCCGCCGCCTCGCGGTGTCGTTCGGGATGGAAGTCCACGCCCTCGTGTTGCTCCCGGAACCTTCCCCCCGGGGCGCACGTATCGATCGAGACCCGGCGGAGCGGGCGCCGACGCCCTCCGGCGTGGGCGGCCGCGGCGTCCGGGCCCCTCGCAGGACCCCTCACCGGAGCCTCTCGTGCGGTCGTTCCCGACGCTGCTCGCGGTGGCCGCGGTCGCCGTCTCGGGGGCGACTCTCGGCCACCCGGTGCCCCCTGCCCCTCCGGGGCCGAGCGAGGCACGCACCCCGACGACCTTCTTCGGTGCGCCCCCCACCCTCCAGCTCCCGCAGGAGCCCGGCGAACTGCTCCGCGACGGGGTCCCCCCGGAGTTCTCCGACCCCACTCCCATCCGCGAATTCTTCTTCACCCGCGCCGCCTACACCGGCTACGGAGGGTGGGGCCGCGGCGGCCGCTCCTGGGCCACCGACTATCCGAAGGCCGATCGGCAGTTCATGGTCGTCCTCAAGCGGCTCACCAACATCGACGGGTACGACCTCGAGAACGCCGTCGCCCTCAACGACCCCAACCTGCGGCGCTACCCCTTTCTTTACGCCGTCGAAGTGGGACGCATGAGCCTCACCGAGTCCGAGGTGCATGGGTTGCGCGACTACCTCGATGCCGGTGGTTTCCTGGTCATCGACGACTTCTGGGGCATGCGGGAGTGGGAGAACTTCGAATACGAGA
>CAYORZ010000018.1:11867-12662 GCA_964406485.1 uncultured Gemmatimonadaceae bacterium
CATCGACCACCCGATCTTCCACGCCTTCTACAGCATCGACGAGGTGCGCCAGACCCCCGCGATCGGGCGGGGGGTGAACGGGATCCCGACCTGGGAACGCCCCGACGCCACCGTCCCCATGGTCAGGGGCATTCACGATGACCGGGGACGGCTGATGGTCGTGATCAACTGGAACACCGATCTCGGCGACGCCTGGGAGCACGCCGAGAATCCGTTCTACCCCCTGGTCTACTCCACCTACGCCTACCAGATGGGCGTCAACATGGTGGTCTACGGGATGAGCCACTGATGGACGGCTTCGTCGAGTGGCTCCTCAAGTTCCGTCCCGCGATCCTCCGCGAGGGCGAACTCGTCTTCGCCACCCCCTGGCCGCTCGCCCTGATCCTGCTGGCGGCCCTCCTCCTCGCGGCCGTCGCCGTCGCGACCTACGGGGGGGCCGGGGGGCGCACCTCGCCCACCGATCGGACGGTGCTCGCCGTGCTCCGGCTCACCGCCCTCGCGGTCCTCACCTTCTGCCTCCTCCAGCCCACTCTCGTCCTCTCGTCGGCGGTGGAGCAGCGCAACTTCGTCGGCATCCTGGTCGATGACTCCCGGTCGATGACCCTTCCCGGAGAGGACGGCGAGCCGCGGAGCGCCTTCGCGGTCGAGGCCTTCGGGGCGGAGTCCCCCCTCATCCGGGCGCTCGGCGAGCGTTTTGCCCTCCGCTACTTCCGCTTCGCCAACGATGCCGGGCGGGTCGAGGGTCTCGAGGGACTCCCCTTCGACGGGACCCGCACCGACCTCGCCACCGCCCTC
>CAYORZ010000019.1:0-925 GCA_964406485.1 uncultured Gemmatimonadaceae bacterium
TGGGGGTGGTGCGTGAAGCCCTCGCCGACCTCGACGACGGAGTCGTACTCGACGGCTTCCCCCGCACCGTGGCCCAGGCCGAGGCGCTCGACGAGGTGCTGGCCGAAGTGGGGAAGGCGGTGGACCACGTGATCCTCCTGGAGGCCGAAGACGAGGTGCTCCTGAAGCGCCTCTCCGGGCGGCGGAGCTGCCCCGAATGCGGCGCGGTCTACAACGTGCACTACAACCCCCCGGCGGCGGACGGCGTCTGCGACCGGTGCGGGGCCGAACTCGTGCACCGGGCCGACGACCAGCCGGAAACGGTGGCCCACCGCCTCGAGGTCTACCGCGAACAGACGGCGCCCCTCGTGGCACACTTCCGCGGGCACCCCGCCGCCTTCGCCACGGTGGCCGCCGCGCGGCCCGTCGAGGCGGTCCAGGCCGAGATTCGCGATGTTCTGGAAGCGTAGGGAACGCATGATCCACCTCCGAACCCCCGACGAGATCGACGCGATGGGTCGGGCAGGCGCCATCATCGGCGACCTCTTCGACCTCCTGCAGGCCCGGATCGTCCCGGGGATCTCCACCGGGGCGATCGATGCCCTCTGCGAGGCGCACATCCGCTCCCACGACGGGGCGACCCCCGCCTTCCAGGGACTGTATGGCTTTCCGGGGGCGGTCTGCATCTCGGTGAACGAGGAAATCGTCCACGGAATCCCGAGCGATCAGCGCGAGCTCGCTGCAGGCGACATCGTCACGGTCGACGTGGGGGTCACCCTGGACGGCTGGTGTGCCGACTCCGCGTACACCTTCGCGGTGGGGGAAATCGACGACGAGAGCCGGCGGCTCCTGGACGTCACCCGGGCCAGCCTGGATGCGGCCGTCGGGGCCGCGACCCCCTGGAATCACGTCGGCGATATCGGGGCCGCGGTGATGGATGCGGTGA
>CAYORZ010000019.1:935-12661 GCA_964406485.1 uncultured Gemmatimonadaceae bacterium
GACGCGAGGTCCATGAAGACCCCCAGGTCCCCAATATCGGGCGTCGGGGCCACGGCCCCCTCCTCCGCGTGGGCATGGTGCTCGCGATCGAGCCGATGCTCTCGCTCGGGACCGACCGGATCCGCACCCTCGACGACGAATGGACGGTCGTGACCGCCGACGGTTCCCGCTCGGCCCACTTCGAACACACCGTGGCGGTCACCACAGACGGTCCCCGGATTCTCACCGGGTCGAGCAGGGAGGCCGAAGCTGCCGTCGACAAGACGGAGGGGACGCCTTGAACATGGAGGTCCGGTGGGTTATCATATCAAGCTCTGCCAAAAACGGACGTGGAGCGCATTATGAAGGTTCGTAGCAGCATCAAGCCGATGTGCGAACACTGCAAGGTGATCCGTCGCCGAGGAGTGGTCCGCGTCATCTGCAGTCGCAACCCGAAGCACAAGCAGCGACAGGGGTAATCCATGGCACGCATCGCCGGTGTCGACCTTCCCCGCGGCAAGCGGATCGAGGTCGCGCTCACCTACATCTTCGGGATCGGACCTTCGCGCGCACGAGAGATCCTCGCCGCGACCGGAGTCGATCCCGACCTGCGCACTCAGGATCTGGGCGACGATGACGTCAATCGCATCCGCCGCCAGATCGAGAGCTACAAGGTCGAGGGCGCCCTCCGCACGGAGGTGTCGATGAACATCAAGCGGCTCATGGATATCGGCTGCTACCGAGGTCTTCGACACCGGCGGGGTCTCCCCGTTCGCGGGCAGAGGACATCGACGAACGCCCGCACCCACAAGGGTGCGCGGCGGCCCATTGCGGGCAAGAAGAAGGCTCCGAAGAAGTAAACGATCCGCCAGGACTGAAGAGGAAACCGCATCGTGGCCAAGGGCAAGCCGACCCGCGCCAAGCGCACGAAGAAGGTCGTCGAGGCTGACGGCGTCGCCCATATTCAGGTGACCTTCAACAATACGATCATCACCATCACCGACTCCAGCGGCAACGCGGTCGTCTGGGGCTCTGCCGGGAAGGCCGGCTTCAAGGGCTCCAAGAAGTCGACCCCCTTTGCCGCGACGGTCGCTGCAGAGCAGGCGGGCCGCGAGGCCGTCGGGCTCGGGGTGAGGCGGGTCGCTGTACGCGTCCAGGGACCCGGGTCGGGGCGGGAGTCCGCGATCCAGGCCCTGGCGTCCGCCGGGCTTCACATCGACTCGATTCATGATGTGACGCCCCTACCGCACAACGGTTGCCGGCCGCCCAAGAAGCGCCGCGTCTGAGGGGAGTTCGATGGCTCGATACACTGGACCGGTTTGCAAGCTCTGCCGGCGTGAAGGTCAGAAGCTGTTCCTGAAGGGGCAGAAGTGCTACACGGAGAAGTGCCCCGTCGATCGGCGCACCTACCCTCCGGGGCAGCACGGCCCCGCCCAGGCGCGGCGCCGGAAGCAGTCGGAGTACGCCAACCAGCTGCGCGAGAAGCAGAAGGTGAAGCGGATTTACGGACTGCACGAGAAGCAGTTCCGCAGCCTCTTTGATGAGGCCGCCCGCCAGAAGGGCGTGACCGGCGAGAACCTGCTGACGCTGCTGGAGACCCGGCTGGACAACGTGATCTTCCGGATGGGCTTCGCGCAGTCGCGCAATCAGGCCCGCCAGCTGATCCGCCACCGTCACGTCGAGGTGAACGGTCGCGTCACCGACATTCCCAGCTACCAGCTGCGGTCCGGCGACGAGGTGGCGGTTCGCGCCTCCTCCCGCGACCTCGCCCTGGTGCAGGGGAGTCTGGAGGCCCGCACCCGTCCTCCGCTCGTGGAGTGGCTGACGCTGGACGAGAAGAATCGCGTGGGCCGGGTGACCCGTCGCCCCACGCGACAGGACGTGCCGATGGCCGTCCAGGAACAGCTCATCGTCGAGCTGTACTCGAAGTGATTCCAGGCCGTCCGCCGGAGTCCGGATTCGGGCTCCGGCGGGTCGCCTGTTCCCCATCGCGATACCGGTTCCTCGGTACGAGGAGGAGTGAGTGGACATCGATCTGACCGGCCTGGTACTTCCCGAGCGCGTCGAGGCGATCGAGACGTCGGAAGACGGACGTGCTGCGCGGTTCGTCATCGAACCCCTGGAGCGGGGCTACGGACATACCCTGGGCAACTCGGTGCGGCGTGTGCTGCTCTCCTCGCTGCGCGGGGCGGCCGTGTGGGCCTTTCGCATCGACGGCGTGGTGCATGAGCACCAGACCGTCCAGGGGGTGGTGGAAGACGTCCACCAGGTCATCCAGAATCTGAAGGCGCTGGTGGTCCGCCTCGACAACGACGTCGACGAGGCCGTTCTCCAGGTGCGGGCCGACAAGCCGGGTCCGGTGACCACGGCGCTGATCGACGCCCCCGCCGGGGTGACGATCCTCGACCCGGACCACCACATCCTCACGCTCCAGGAGGAGCGCGAGCTTCGCATCGAGCTGCACGTGCGGAAGGGACGCGGGTTCGTCCTCTCCGACCAGCACGAGCTGCCGAAGGGCGCGCCGGTCGACCTGGTCCGGATCGATGCGATCTACAACCCGGTCCGGCGGGCGAACTTCACGGTAGAAGAGACGCGGGTCGGTCAGCGGACCGACTTCGATCGCCTCACCATGGAAGTCGAGACCGACGGCGCGATCACCCCGGTCGAGGCGGTCCATCAGGCCTCGGCCCTGGTGCAGAAGCACCTGGAGTACATGCTGTACTTCGGCGAGGGAGGCATTCCCGAGCCGGCCCCCCAGGGGATGAAGATGGTGCCGGAGCGGTTGCAGGACCTCTTTGCCCGCCCGATCGAGGATCTGGCGGAGCTCAGCGTGCGGTCCCGCAACTCCCTCCAGAAGGAAGCCATCCGCACCCTCGGGGACCTCGTCCAGAAGTCCGAGGCCGACATGCTGAAGATCGACAACTTCGGGAAGAAGTCCCTGAAGGAGATCACCGACTTCCTCGGGGAGCACGGGCTCCGGCTGGGGATGCAGATCGATCAGGATGAGGACGGCCAGATGTACTTCGTTGAAGAAGTGGAAGAGGCCGAAACGGCCGACGCCGACCAAGGCGTTTGACCCCGGAAGAGCACGATGCGTCATCGCAAGAAGGGCAGGAAGCTGTCGCGTACCGCCAGCCATCGGCGTGCGACACTGCGGAACATGGCCCAGAGCCTGTTCATCCACGGCAGGATCGAGACGACAACCGCCAAGGCGAAGGAGCTGCGGCCGTTCGCCGAGCGACTCATTACCCTGGCGCGGCGTGGCGATCTCCACGCCCGGCGGCTTGCCGGCGCGAAGATCGGAAGCCGGGAAGTCCTCGGTCGGTTGTTCGACGAGATCGGCCCGCGTTTCGCGGAGCGCCCCGGGGGGTACACCCGCATTCTGAAGCTCGGCGCGCGGAAGGGTGACGCCGCGAACATGGTTCAGATCGGTCGGCGGCGGGGTGCCACGGGCATGACGGTTCCCCTCATGATCGGCGCCTTTGTGGTCATCGCAGGATTCCTCTACTGGCTTTCGGCGAGTGCCGAGCCCACGGCACCCCCCATCCTCGAGGAAGAGGAAGAGGTGCAGATGAGCGAGGTGGAGGCCCTGGTTGTCGACCCCGCCGAGATCGGCGGGGGTGCGGCCGGGTACGTGAGTCTGACGGTGCAGATCGACGATGTGGAGGTCACCCAGCATGTCGGGGGCAGCGCCTTCTTCGTCCAGCTCCCCCAGGCCCCCTTCCTGGTGCACGCGAGCCACGAGGTGGCGGCCGCCGGACTCCCCGCCGTGGGCGCGCGCGTCTCGGTGGTCGGCGAGGTGGTCGAGATGACCCCCGGCGTCATCTCCGGGTGGGCCCAGGCGGAGGAATTCACCGAAGAGGAGCGTCCGCTCATCGAGTTCGCGACGCATTATATCGAGGCGGTCGAGGTCCTGGGCGGTGACGGTGCACCGGGCGGCTCGGATGCCGATACCGCCGGATCCGGCGACTGAAGACCGGAACTCCGGTTCACGAAGAGGAACGAGACATGGCGCGAGTGTGCTACGTGTGCGGCAAGGGTCCCTCGACGGGGAACAATGTCAGCCACGCCAACAACAAGACGAAGCGGCGGTGGTTGCCGAACCTCCAGCCGGCCCGGATCATCGATGATGAAGGTGTTCGACGCCGGGTCCGCGTGTGCACCTCGTGCATCTCGGCGGGAAAGATCACGAAGGCCCCGGCCATCAAGGCGCAGGAGTAGTCCTCCGGATCCGCTTGCGACGAGGCCCCCGGCACCGCTTGTTCGGTGTCGGGGGCTTCTTCGTCGAAACCCTTGCGGCCGTTCCCGTCCTTCGAACACCTTGGTGGCTTCGTCCTTCCCCCCGCGCCTCCTCCCTCCTGGATCCTGCTGATCCGCCTGCCGATGTCGAACTCCGCCGACCCTGTCGCCTCTGTCGAATCGCGTATGCGGGTGGGGGATCCCCTCCTGGCCATCGTGGGGCTCGGGTACGTCGGACTCCCCCTCGCGGTGGAGTGCGCCCGGGCCGGCCTCCGGGTGCTCGGCGTCGACGTGAGCGACGAGGTGGTGGCGGGGATCAATCGGGGCGAGAGCCACATCCAGGACGTGCCGGCCGACGAGGTGGCCGCCCTGGTGCGGGCGGGCCGGATCGAGGCGACCACCGACATGACGCGCCTCCACGACTGCGACGCCATCTCGATCTGCGTCCCGACCCCCCTCTCCAAGACCCGCGATCCGGACGTCTCGTACATCCTGGCGGCGACGAAGGCGGTGGCCGAGGGACTCCGCGCCGGCCAACTCGTCGTCCTGGAGTCCACCACCTACCCGGGAACCACCCGCGAGCTCGTGCTCCCCGAACTGGAGCGTTCGGGGCTGGTGGTGGGGCAGGACTTCTTTCTCTGCTTCTCGCCCGAGCGGGTGGATCCGGGCAACCCGGTCTGGCAGACCCGCAACACCCCCAAGGTGATCGGAGGGGTCACGGAGAGCTGCACGCGCGTCGGGATGGCCCTCTACCGCCGCTTCATCGAGACGATGGTGCCGGTGTCGTCGGCCGAGGCGGCCGAGCTGACCAAGATCCTCGAGAACACCTTCCGGGCGGTGAACATCGGGCTCGTCAACGAGACCGCCCTCATCGCCGACCGGCTCGGGGTCGACGTCTGGGAGGTCATCGAGGCCGCCGCCACGAAGCCGTTCGGCTTCATGAAGTTCACCCCCGGTCCGGGGCTCGGGGGGCATTGCATCCCCATCGATCCGCACTACCTCGCCTGGCGGATGAAGGAGCTCAACTACCGCACCCGCTTCATCGAGCTGGCTTCGGAAGTGAACG
Source organism: uncultured Gemmatimonadaceae bacterium (assembly GCA_964406485.1). Lineage (GTDB taxonomy): Bacteria > Gemmatimonadota > Gemmatimonadetes > Longimicrobiales > Gaopeijiaceae > Gaopeijia. Next base: position 6,220 of record CAYORZ010000019.1, read on the forward strand.
GCGAGATGCCCTACTTCGTCCGCGACAAGCTGCGCGACGCCCTGAACTCCATCTCCCGCTCCGTGCGGGGGTCGAAGATCCTCGTGCTCGGGGTCGCGTACAAGCGCGACATCGAGGACGTCCGGGAATCACCCGCCCTCGACATTCTCCGGCTCCTCCGTGAAGACGGCGCCGACCTCTCGTACCACGACGCCTTCGTCCCCACCCTGCGCCACGAGGGGCTCTCCCTCGACTCGGTGCCGCTGACCGACGAGCGGATGGAGGAGAGCGACGCCGTCCTGATCATCACGGATCACTCGGGGGTGGATTATGCGCGGGTCGTCGAGCACTCCTCGATCGTGGTCGACACGCGCAACGTGACGGCTTCGTTCCTTCCGATCTCGGACCGGTCGCGCCCGCAGGGGTGGATCGTGAAGTGCGAAGGGTGCTGATGCGCCCGCGGGAGGCGCGCGGCGGGGGCTCCCCCGCACCCCGTCGGTGTATCAGCGGGCGTCGCCGTCGCTCGTGTTCGTTCCCCCACCCGTCGTCATGCTCCGCATCCTTCCCTTCCTGATCGCCCCCTTTCTCCTGATCGCCTGCAGCGGGGGATCGGAGGAGTCCGCCGTCCGCCGGGGCGATCTGGCTTTCGCCGCCGACTCCCTCGAGGAAGCCCTGGCCGAATACCAGCTGGCGCTCCGCCAGGGGGACGGGAGCCCCGAGGTGCTCGCCCGCGTCGCCCACACCTTCGCCCTCCTGGGGCGCGTGGACGCCGCCGCCGAGTACTACCGACTGGCGGCCGAGGCGGACCCGTCGTTCGCCGACCAGGGCGCCGCCGACCTCATGCATCTCGCCCGACGGGCGCAGGCGGCCAACGACCGTTTCCGGATGGCGACGGCCGTGACGCAGGCACAGGAACTCCGCCCGGGGCTCGGGATCGGCGATCTCGCCCTCCCCCTCGCCCGCCACTTCTACCGGAATGGCGAATTCGGGCGCGCCCTCCCCCACTACCGAAGGGTCCTCATCGAGGCCGACACCTCGCCGCGCATCCTGATCGAGGTGGGGCAGGCGTACGAAGAGACGGGGGACTGCCGGCAGGCGTTGATCTTCTTCGAGCGCTTCCGGGCGGAAGCGCCCTCCGGACAGCGGGGGGAGGCCGACTGGCACATCGGGAGTTGCGGCTTCGAGGTGGCCACCGACCTCCTGGCCGAGGCGCGGACGGGAGGCGGGGGCGGAGTCCTGGAGGACGCCCTCCGGATGATCAGTCGCACGATCGAGGTCGGCCAGCCGCAACACCTCCTGGGGCAGGCGTGGTTCTACCGCGGAGAGATCCTGGCCGAACTGGGCGATTGCGGAGGGGCGATGGATGCGTTCGCCCAGGTCCGGGTGCTGGAGCCGGGCGGGGGGGGCGCGCTCGCCAATCAGGCACGCGAACGGTACGACGCGATCCGCTTCGGGCGGGGGCTGGGCGCGCTGCGCGGCTCCCAGCGCTGCTACTGAGCGCGGCCATGGAGTCCACGGACCGGAAGGGCGTACCCCTCCTCGACCTGACCGACCAGTACGCGGCGCTCGCCGGCGATCTCGACGCCGCGGTGGCGCGCGTCGTCCGCTCCCAACGCTTCATCCTGGGTCCCGAGGTCGACGCCTTCGAGGCGGAATTCGCGCACTACGTCGGCGTCGAGCACGCCGTCGGGGTGGCGAGCGGGACCGACGCCCTCCTCCTCCCCCTCCGGGCCCTCCAGCCGCGTCCGGGCGACGAGATCATCGTTCCCGCCTTCACCTTCTTCGCGACGGCGGGGGCGGTCTGGAATGCGGGCTTCCGCCCCGTCTTCTGCGACGTCGACCCCCGCACCTTCAACGTCACGGTCGAGACGCTGGAGGCCGCCCGAACCCCGCGCACACGAGGTGCGATCGCGGTGCACCTCTTCGGGCAGATGGCGCCGATGGAGGGGATCCTTCGGTGGGCGGAGGAGCACGGTGTGGTCGTGATCGAGGACGCGGCGCAGGCGGTGGGGGCCCGCTGCGAGATCGACGGGCGCCCCGTTCGGGCAGGAGCCGCCGCCCCGGTCTCGGCGTTCTCCTTCTTTCCCACGAAGAATCTGGGCGCCTTCGGCGATGCGGGAATGGTGACGGCGCGCGACGAGGCGATCGCCCGACAGGTCGCCCTCCTGCGCGTGCACGGCGGTCGCCAGATGTACCACCACGAGGTGGTCGGGACCAACTCCCGCCTCGACGCCCTGCAGGCCGCCGTCCTCCGGGTCAAGCTTCCCCACCTGGACGGGTGGGCGGAGGGGAGGCGGGCCAACGCCGCCGGCTACGACCAGGCCCTCGCCGACGTCGCGGAAGTGCTGCTTCCCATGGTGGGCGAGGGGCACCACCACGTCTACAACCAGTACACGATCCGGGTGCGTCGTCGCGACGCCCTCCGCAACTTTCTGGAGTCGGAAGGGATCGGGAGTGGCGTCTACTACCCGGTTCCTCTCCACCTCCAGGAGTGCTTCGCGCCCCTCGGGGGGCGCCGGGGACAACTCCCTGTCGCGGAGCAGCTCTGCGGTGAGGTGCTGAGCCTTCCGATCTTTCCCGAACTCGGCTCCGACCGCCTGCACCGGGTCGCGGAGGCCATCCGACGCTTCTTCGGGGCCTGAACAACTCTCTCCCGATCGGGTATCTTCCACGGATCCCCCCTCCCCTCGACTCCCACCTCCTGCACCGCGTGAATCCTGCACCGTCACCCCACCGGCTCCGCTCCGTCATCCTCCTCCTGGTGGTTCTGGTGGTCGGGGCCTGCAGCTCGGTACCCCGCTGGCAGGGGCTGACGTCGATCCAGCTGTGGGAGATGGCGCAGGAGGAGTTTGCGGCAGGGGAGTACGGGGACGCGGTGCAGACCCTGGACCGGCTGATCCGGGGCAGCCCGGGATTCGAGCAGGCGGCCGAGGCCCAGCTCCTTCTCGCCCGCGCCTACTACCTCGATGGAAAGTACATTCTCGCCCAGTCCGAATTCACCCGCTTCATCGACCGCTATCCCACGCACCCGGAAGCGCCGACCGCCGCCCTCGGCACCTGCCGGGCGAACGAGCAGTTGTCCCCCATCTCGCAGCGCGACCAGACCTTCACGAAGCAGGCGATCCAGATCTGCAGCAACGTGATGGCGGACTGGCAGGGGACGCCCCAGGCCGACTCGGCCGGCGTGATCGTGCAGGCGATGGAGGAGAAGCTCGCCCGCAAGCACTACGACACGGGGGCGTACTACCTCCGCCTCGGGGTGCCGACGGCGGCGATCCTCTACTGGGACGAGGTGGTCGAGCTGTATCCGGACACGCCCTGGGCACCGACCGCCCTCAGGGGGATCATCGACGCCTACACCCGTCTGGGGTACGACGACGAGGTGGAAGAGGCCCAGCGCCGACTGCTCGCGGAGTATCCGGATTCGCCCGAGGCGGAGTCGGTCCGTCCGGACCGGGGATCCGATGCCGAGGCCTGACCCCCTGCGCGTCGGGGTCTTCGGGGGTACCTTCGATCCACCGCATGTCGGACACCTCATCGCGGCCAGCGACGCCCTCGAGATGCTGGCCCTCGACGAGGTCTGGTTCGTTCCGGCCCATTCGTCTCCCTTCAAGGTCGACGACCCCGGAACCGATCCCGAGCTGCGGTGCAGAATGGTGGAGCGGGCCATCGCCGGCGACCCCCGTTTTCGCGTGAGCCGGGTGGAGGTGGACCGGCCTCCGCCGTCGTACTCCGTCGACACCCTCCGCCTGCTGCGGCGGGAGGAGCCGGATGCGGAGTACACCCTCCTTCTCGGAGTGGACCAGTGGGCCGCCTTCGCGTACTGGAAGGAACCGCGCGAGATCGCGCGGATGGCGCGCATCGCCGTCCTCACCCGTGACGGGTGGGACCCCACGGGGATGGAGTCGGGGGTGGAGGTGCCGTGGACCGTGGTGCCGGTCACCCGGATCGACGTGTCAGCGAGCGGCGTGCGGGAGCGGGTGATGACCGGTCGCAGTATCCGGCATCTGGTCCCGGACGCGGTTCGCCAATTCATCGAATCGAAGGATTTGTACGACATATGCTGAAGTCATTCGTCAAGACCCTCCTCGGCAACCGCCACGACCGCGAGGTGAAGAAGCTCCAGCCGCTCGTGGACGAGATCAATCAGATCCAGGAGGGACTCGCCGGGCTCTCCGACGAGGAGCTCCGCGCCCGGACCGACGACTTCCGGCAGCGGATCGCGGAGGCCACCGCCGACCTCGACGAGCGCATCGACACGCTCCGCACCCGCAAGGGGCAGTCGGAGGATCCCGACGAGCGCGAGCAGCTCTCGGTCGAGCTCGGCGAGCTGGAGGACGAGGTCCTCGCCACCATCGAGGACACCCTCGACGAGATCCTCCCCGAGGCGTTCGCGGTGGTCAAGGAGACCTGTCGCCGGCTCGTGGGGCAGACGGTGGAGTTCGCGGGAACCTCGGCGGTCTGGAACATGGTGCCCTACGACGTGCAGCTGATCGGCGGAATCTCCCTCCACCGGGGGAAGGTCGCGGAGATGCAGACCGGGGAGGGGAAGACCCTGGTCGCCACGATGCCGCTCTACCTCAACGCACTCGCGGGGAAGGGGGCGCACCTCGTCACGGTCAACAGCTACCTCGCCACCCGGGACGCGGAGTGGATGAGCGCGATCTACAACTTTCTCGGGCTCACCGTCGACGTCATCGACAAGTACGAGCCGGGGACGCCGGAGCGGCGTGCGGCCTACGCTGCCGACATCACCTACGGCACCAACAACGAGTACGGCTTCGACTACCTGCGCGACAACATGGTCCACACCCTGGAGCAGCGGGTGCAGCGGGGCCATCACTTCGCGATCATCGACGAGGTGGACTCGATCCTGATCGACGAGGCGCGCACGCCGCTCATCATCTCCGGGCCGGTCGGGCGCGATACCTCGACCCCGTTCCATCAGTTCAACCCCCTGGTCCGGGCGCTCTACAACAAGCAACTCCGGATCACCAACGACCTGGTGACCCAGGCCGAGAAGGACCTGGCCGAGGGGCACACCTTCGAGGCGGGCGAGAAGCTGCTCGCGGTGAAGCGCGGGACGCCGCGTCACAAGCGGCTGATGAAGCTCTTCGCCGACGACCCCTCCCTCCAGTCGCTCGTGCAGAAGGTCGAGGGCGACTACATGCGCGAGAAGCGTCTCCACGACATCGACGAGATGCTTCTCTTCGCCATGGACGAGAAGGGGCACAACGTGCATCTCTCCGAGGCGGGGCTCGACGAACTCTCGCCCAACGATCCCGACGCCTTCGTCGTCCCCGACCTCTCGGAGGCCATCGGGGCGATCGAGAACGACGAGTCGCTCTCCGTCGACGAGCGGCGGGAGCGGCTGCTCGAGATGGAGGAGGCCTACGCGTCGAAGAACCAGAAGCTGCACGTCATCCACCAGCTCCTGAAGGCGTACGCCCTCTACCAGAAGGACGAGAAGTACATCATCGGCGACGACGGAAGCGTCGTGATCGTCGACGAGTTCACCGGGCGGCAGATGGCCGGACGCCGGTGGAGCGACGGGCTCCACCAGGCGGTGGAGGCGAAGGAGGGGGTGGAGATCAAGGGCGAGACGCAGACGCTCGCCACGATCACCCTCCAGAACTACTTCCGGATGTACGACAAGCTCGCGGGGATGACCGGGACCGCCGAGACGGAGGAAAACGAGTTCCACCAGATCTACGACCTGGACGTGATGGTGATTCCGACCAACCGTCCCGTCGTGCGCGACGATCGCAACGACCTCATCTTCCGCACGAAGCGGGAGAAGTACAACGCGATCCTCGACGAGATCGAGCGGCTGCACAAGCTCGAACTCCCCGTTCTCGTGGGGACGACGAATGTCGAGGTGTCCGAGACGCTCTCACGGATGCTCAAGCGCCGGGGACTCCCGCACAACGTCCTCAACGCGAAGCAGCACCAGCGGGAGTCGGAGATCGTGGCCGAGGCCGGGCAGCCGGGCGCCGTCACCATCGCGACGAACATGGCCGGGCGCGGAACCGACATCAAGTTGGGCGACGGGGTGCGCGACCCCCGCACGGTCGCCTGGGTCCGCGCGCGGGGTCTCGACCTGGCCGAGGTGCAGCCGGTCGACCCGACCCGTTACGACGAGAAGCTGGAGACGCGGGGCGACGACACCCTCGTCGAGGACGGCGGCCTGCACATCATCGGGTCGGAGCGGCACGAGTCACGCCGCATCGACCGGCAGCTGCGGGGTCGGGCGGGGCGACAGGGAGACCCGGGTGCCTCGCAGTTCTTCCTCTCTCTCGAAGACGACCTGATGCGCCTCTTCGGCGGGATGGAGCGCATCGCCAACGCCATGGAGAAGATGGGCGCCGAAGAGGGGGAGGTGATCACCCACGGCCTCGTCACCAAGTCGATCGAGCGGGCGCAGAAGCGGGTCGAGACGAACAACTTCGAGGCCCGGAAGCGG